>JAVCCL010000015.1 GCA_030765505.1 Candidatus Kaelpia imicola
ATTCTCGGATTCATCATCATAATCACCATAGAGATAATCATCAACAGTAACAGTATTGTCTACAACATTAGTAGCAGTTAAGCTGATTGATCCTCCGCTATCTCCTGCATCATTGGTGGTATCAAGGATATCCCTAACATCAACTTTGGCATAATTCCCGGAATTATCGGAAAATTCCGCCGAATCATCTTCAAAATTAATGTTTTTCGTAATCTCATTTAGGGCCGAAATTGCAATATCACCTATTGTAGAAACAGTCCCTAAATCTTCTTTTTTAATCTCAATCAAAGCATAATTTTCTGATTCATCCTCGTATCCAGAATCATCTACAGCTATCTCTTGATTAACCGTATTTACCGCTTCAACAGTAATATCCCCTGTTTCAGATATTAGCTCTGAGTTTTCAATATTTACCCAAGCATAGTTTTCATCATCATAGTCTCCCTCAAGATAAGCATACACAATATTCTCTGCCTTTATATCTATTAAACCGGATTTGGTTTCTACTTCGGTGTTTTCGATTGTAATTTTGGCATTAGAATAAGCATCGTCTTCGGGTTTTCCGTCTTCTCCGATAAGCGACTGGGCAAGTATATTGATACTTCCTGAAGTCGAATAAACAGGTCCGGTAATTTCGATTTCGGCAGAACCATATTCATTATAGGCAAGTATCGTTATATAGCCATTCTCTGTCTCTATCTCCCCCTCTAAAGAGATATTTGCACCTGCTATCGTGATATTACCGTCATCTCCATCTGCATCAGATGTGCTTATAGTCCCTGATTCATGATTAATGCTACCTTCTCCGTCATCCCACTTCTTAAAATTTTCATTTTTATGGTCGGCTAAGAAAAATAGATCCGCACCATTTATACCTGTAACATTAGCATCTATAGTAATAGAACCCTGGGTATTGAAATTTGTATCATCATCAACATCAAGAATCATATCTCCATCTATCGTTATATCGCTAGGAGGATCAAATATAATAGAATCGGCACTATAATTTCCACCTAAAATAAGACTACTATTAGTACATACCTCTATAGTCCCGCCTGTTGCATAGATATCGCCGGTTGATTTTATATCGCCTTCTGCAGTAAGCTCTACCTTACCGCTACTGTTACTTAAAGCATTGGCCTCTATTATGCCTTCGTTATTAACAGCATAGTTAAATACATCATCCATTGTCTTTGCAGTTAAAACAACAACTCCACCGTCTGCTTTTATCTCGCCCGTATTAGAGACTGCTGAATCTATCTCTTCGCCATCGACAATAACTTTATCTTTCACTGCCTCGTCTATTGCGACAGAAATCATACCTGCTGTATCAAGGCTTAGAGTCATGGCTGAGCCACTTGCTAAGACAGTACTACCTAATGTTGTTACAATCTGTCCTTCATTTTTAACAGCTTGACCTATCAATGCTACATCTTTTGCCTGAATATAACCTTGGTTTATAATTGATGCGCCAACCTTATCGGAATATTCACGGAATGTATAGTTTGAGTTCATAAAATCGACATTGTCTATATCAAGAGTTGAGGCAACAAGCGCTGTTGTATCAACAGAAGAGTTGGGCCCAAATAAGATGCCGTTTGGATTAACCAGGAATATCTTTCCATTTGCAGTCAGTGTTCCAAGTATCTCTGATATACTTCCTCCAGTTACCCTGTTTAAGGCAACAGAGTCTCCTCCAGGCTGATTAAAATTAACCGCCTCGGGGTTAGCAATTGAAAAACTATTATAATTTATGATTACTCTATCTGATGTATCAATATTTAAGGTATTTGAATCGGGTTGATTAAACTCAGCAGTTCCTGCCTGAACCTGATACCCTTCCGGAAGCGCGAAACAGACGGTTGAATAAAAAAAGAATACTCCTGCTAGCAAAACTCTAATAATATTTTGGGGAACCATATCCCACCTCCATAAAGATACTTCTTTAGTACCTTTAGTTATTTTACTAAGAAACGACACAACCGCCTTGAAAACCTGCATTTTTATGCCCCTCTACCTTTTTATAGTATATACATATATATGACATACTTTTTAAAGCTTGTCAAATTAACCATTCTAAAAAACCTTGCTCACTTCTATCCATGTTCTGGCATGGTCACCATCTGACGGCGTCTCATCCAAAGGCCATCCTATCTCAAGCCGAACAAAAAGGTTCTTATTGGGGACGTTTAAGCGTAATCCACATCCTGCTGAACGCAAAGTCTCATGCTCCTCTTCTCCTACCTGAGGATTTCTTAAGAAAGTATGACCCCAATCATAAAAACCAACAAAACGTAAAGCATCATACAGCTTCTCCTGACAAAAAGGCACTCTTAAGCTTTTAGGTATAAAGTAAAAAGGGGTTGAAAGCTCTAAGTTTGATGAATATCCTTTGTCTCCCACTTTCTCTGCTGCAGGATAACCACGGTTATTTGAGATACCTCCTATTTGAAACTGTTCGGCTGAAGTCAATATATAAGGAGATATCTGCATCTGGTTTTTCCAAAGCAATGTGGAATTGAAAGGCATCTTATGTAGCCTAAGTAATGACATATTCCATTTGGTAAATTTACCACCAGCTCCTGTCTTTGACGCATTGGCATCGACATCATCAAGCCCACCGAATATATTTGGTATGCCATAATTAAATTCGTTTACAAAGATAGTCCTGCCCCATTTATCGGACCTATCTATATCTATACTCAGTTTTGCAACTCGCATCTCATCTTTGCTATCTTCTGCACCTAAGAGATAGTTTCTTATATGTTTATAATCAAAACCTCCTGCCAGACGTATATCTATATCTTCTTC
>JAVCCL010000016.1 GCA_030765505.1 Candidatus Kaelpia imicola
CAACGGCGATCTATGTACTGCTGAATATGGCGAAGAATGTACTTGGTGTACTGATGAGTGCGTAGAAGAGACCATTACCGGCGGTGAATGCGGAGACGGAACACCAGATCCAGGTGAAGATTGTGATGACGGCAATAATAGTAACTCCGATGACTGCTTGAATACATGCGTAGATGCGGAATGCGGAGATGGGTATGTTCATTCCGATGATGAAGATTGTGATGACGGAAATAATAGTAACTCCGATGACTGCTTGAATACATGCGTAGATGCGGAATGCGGAGATGGGTATGTTCATTCCGATGATGAAGATTGTGATGACGGTGCTCAGAATGGTGATGTATGTACCCCTCCATGCACATATTGTTCTACTAGCTGTGAGGAAGTAACTCTTGAGGGCGGTGAGTGCGGCGATGGAACTCAAGATGCAGGTGAAGAGTGTGACGACGGCAATAATGAACCTCTCGACGGTTGTAGTTCGGCTTGCATTATCACACATAATGAATGTGCTAGAGATGGTTCTTTCTGCTGGTGTAAAGCAATAGAAGGTGCAGGAGAAGATATATGCGATGATCATGACGGTTGTTGGCAATATACTTGTATATATGGGGTTTGTACGGCTGGTTGCGGTACAGGAGTAGATACATGTGAGGTCCATTCGGACTGTTGCAACCAAACTGAATGCGATGCATGTATCGAACAATGCTATGATATGGGAGATCCAGATTGCAGCATTCCGTGTGGTAATGCATGTAGCGAATGCGATGAGTTTTAAAAGTTAGATCGATAAAAGTTTGAAGATTTTTATGAGCGAAGAGATTGCTGTGATTATGAATGGTACGACAGCGGCTATTGTAGAGTGTAGCTCAGCTGGGAGAGCATCTCGTTCGCAACGAGATTCAAGTATTTTCTATAACTTCAATAAAATCAAGATATTGCATTTATTCCCTTTAAAATAAGCCATTTAGCGACTTACCTGTATTACCACCAATTCTGAGTATTACCCGCTATTGCCCCCTATTCATGGCATACCCTCCTGTCCACATATAGCGGGCTGTTAATGTTTGTTATCTAAAGGGTATGCCGTCTCTTTATTCTTTTCAAAGAACTTTTAATCTCAAAGTGTCCAAAATATGTTACACTACTAATAAAAGTTTACATTTGCACAGAGATACCCTTTCCAATATAATCGTAGAGAAAAAGGAGTTAGCTATGCTGGATGTATTCAGAAAGAAAAAGAATATCAAGATTATCATGTTTTTTATCGCTATAATCATCATCCCTGCGTTTGTACTCTGGGGTGTAGGCAGCGTATTAAAATCTCAAGGCAAAGACTCTCTTGCAGGATTAGTATTTTCAAAAAAGATATCCAAAGATGATTTTGCTAAGCAATACCATGCAGTCCACAACCAGGCCCAGCTGCTCTATGGAGAGAACCTGAATAAGGTAAAAAAACTCTTGAACTTAGAGGGGCAGACCTGGCAGAGAATAATATTATTAGAAGAAGTAAAGCAAAAGAAGATAAAGATATCCGATACAGAGGTAATAACGGCCATTCAAACCGCTCCTGTTTTTCAGAAGAATAATACTTTTTCAAGGGATAGCTATGAGACAATGCTCAAATATTATCTAGGGCTTAGCCCTCAACAGTATGAAGCACAGGTACGGGACAACCTTAAGATAAAAGCGTTGATTGAAAAGGTAACAGAAAACGTCAAAGTCGCAGAGGCAGAAACCTGGGAAAAATTTAAATCTGAAAAGAGTTCATTTAAGTTAAGCTATATTCTTGTAAAACCTGCAGAGTTCTTAAAAAACATAAGCTATACAGAAGAGGAGCTTGTCGCTTTCTATAACGAGAGCAGAGAGAGATTCAAAAAACCGGAGCAGGTAAATATAGAGTACCTAAGCATATTATTCAAAGACTTCGCAACCGAAATAACAGTTCTAGAGGAGGAGATAGATAATTATTTCAGAGAGCATGAAGAAGAACTTAAAGAGATGCAGAGTGAAGAAGAGCCTGGCTTAAGTGATGAAGATTTGAGAGTAAAGGTATCCGATTATCTTATTCAGGTGAAAGCTCGTGATGAAGCTCAAGAGTTAATTTGGCAGATAGAAGACGATATTGCATCTGAAATAAGCCTCTCCCGGATTGCAGAGAAATTCAACCTCTCTTTTAATGAAACCGGGCTCTTCTCTCCTTGGGACCCTATACCCGGAATCGGCTGGGCTTATAAGATCACAGAACAGGCATTCTCCTTAGATCCGGGCGAACTCAGCAGCGCTATTGAAATAAAGAATGGTCTCTACATCATAAAATCGATAGAGAAAAGAGCACCTTATATCCCTGAGTTCGGGGAGACTAAAGAGGAGGTATTAAAAGAGTATAAAACCTCTAAAGCCAACGGGCTGGCAAAAAGAGAGGCTGAAGAATTATTATCCTCGATAATACTGGCCTTAAATAACGAGGAAGATATTCAGAAGATACTGGATGTTAATGACTTAGCGTTTGTAAAAACAGATTTTATAACCTCAGCCGGTTATATTAAAGGCATAGGCAACGCTTCTGATATCCTGGCCTCTCTTGACAGCAACCAGAGTAAAGGCTTCAATCCAAAAGTTATAACTTCTCAGGCAGGATATATCATTCTGCGAATCGACGATATAAGAGAAGCAGCAGAGGAAGAATTCAAAGAGCAGAAAGAAAAATTACAAGAAGAACTGCTAATAGAAAAGAAAAACACAGTATTGAATAATTGGTTTGCTCAGCTTAGAGAAGAGGCTGATCTTGAAGTATATTTTACTTTACCTAAATAGAATTTAGCGGGCACTATCTCTCTTTAAGAGTTTATCTAATGCTGCTTTAAACTCTTCTATATCCTTAAACTCTTTATAGACAGAGGAAAATCTCACATAGGCAACCTGATCCAGGCTATGTAGATATCTCATAATTAATTCACCTATAATTTTGGAAGATATCTCTTTCTGATTTTTCTTCTCTAGGTCTTTTTCGATCTTATCCGCTATATTCTCCAGCTCCTCAATGCTTATAGACCTTTTATCGCAGGCTTTACGCAGACCATTAAGAACCTTGTTACGATAAAACTCCTCTCTTCTACCATCTTTTTTTATTATAATAAGCGGGGTGTTCTCTATCTTCTCATATGTTGTAAAGCGCCTTAAACATTTCAAGCACTCTCTCCGTCTTCTTATAACGGTCTCTTCTGAAGAGCTGCGCGAATCTAGGACTCTATCCTCTATATTACCGCAGTAAGGACATCTCATGATAAAAAACCGATTAAACTCCTTTTACTCACGCTATATTATCTAAATCCTGAAACGCGACAATCCTAATCTTAATCCCAGCCTCTTTAAACATATCTTCTGCTAGCTTATCCGGATAACCGTTACCTATAATGACTTCCTTTATTCCTGCATTTATAAGCATCTTAGCGCATATAATACAAGGCTGATTTGTACAATAAAGAATTGAACCTTTTAAGCTGATGCCATGAAGTGCAGCTTGAAGAATCGCATTCTGCTCTGCGTGCAGTCCGCGGCAAAGTTCATGCCTCTGGCCTGAGGGAACATTCAGCTTCTCTCTTAAGCAACCTGCCTCCTCGCAATGTGTGATACCCGAAGGAGTACCATTGTAACCGGTAGCAAGCACTCTTCTATCTTTTACTATTAAAGCTCCGACTTTACGCCGTAGGCAAGTTGCACGGCTGGATACAATAGTTGCTATACTCATAAAATACTTATCCCAACAAGGCCTGCTATTCATCTTTAATCTCCGGATAGAGAGGAAACTCCTTAAGCAATTCTAAAACCTCAAGTTTAACTCTTTTTATGACATCAACACTGCCTTTACTTTCTAATACTCGATCTATAAGGCTGACTATCTCTGCCATCTCCTTCTCTTCCATACCTCTTGTAGTCACAGCCGGGGAGCCAATCCTTAGTCCGCTTGTCAAAAATGGAGACTGTTTATCATAGGGAATAAGGTTCTTATTAACCGTAATATTAGCCTCTTCAAGCCAAAGAGATGCATCTTTACCTGTAATGCCATGCTTAATATAAACATCCAGGAGAATAAGGTGATTATCTGTTCCTCCGGTCATAACATCATACCCTTTACTCAAAAAACAGCTAGCCAAGGCTTGAGCATTAGTCAGAACATGCTTCTGATATTCTTTAAACTCCGGCTTGGCAGCCTCTTTAAAAGCTACCGCCTTAGCTGCAATAACATGCGGTAACGGTCCGCCTTGAGAACCTGGAAAGAGACTGGAGTCTATAGATTTTGCAAACTCTCTCTTTGTTAAGATCAAACCACCCCTTGCACCTCGCAGAGTTTTATGGGTCGTTGTAGTCGTAAATTCAATTCCAGCATCAATCGGATTAGGATGTAAGCCTGTTATAACAAACCCTGCAACATGAGCAATATCAGCAAGAATATACGCACCGACTTCATCGGCTATCTCTTTAAACCTCTTAAAATCCAATTGTCTTGGGTAAGCACTGTGACCTACAACTATGATCTTCGGCTTATGCTTTTTGGCTAAATCTCTAACTTGATTGTAATCTATAAGATGACTTTTGGGATCTACTCCATATCTTACAACGTTATATATCTGACCGGAAAAATTTTTAGGATGACCGTGGGAGAGATGCCCGCCGGATGCAATATCTAAAGCAAGAAGAGTATCTCCCGTCTTTAAAGCAGATAGATAGACTGCCATATTGGCCTGAGTTCCAGAGTGCGGCTGTACATTAGCATGTTCAGCCCGAAACAATTTTTTGGCCCTCTCTCTTGCAATATTTTCAACCTCATCTACATGCTTGCAACCTCTATACCAGCGAGCATTGGGGTAACCCTCTGCATATTTGTTTGTCAATATACTCCCGGCTGTCTCCAAAACAGCAGACGAGACAACATTCTCACTAGCAATAAGATCTATATTATCCCGCAGCCTGTTAAGCTCTTTGATCAAGCAAGAGTATATCTCTGGATCGATCCTCTTAACACCCTGATAAAAATACCGTTTATTCAAGCTCACTGATCTTACGGACTCTCCGCTCATGTCTGCCCCCTTCGAAATCACTGCCCAGCCAGATATTTAATATATTTTTTATCTCTTCCAGCTCTATAAAGTTTGCTGAAAGCACCAAAACATTGGCATCGTTATGCTGCCGTGCCATCTGAGCCATGTCAGTATTTAAACAGAGCGCGGCTCTTATGCCTTTAAACTTATTTGCTGCTATAGACATCCCGAGCCCGCTGCCGCATATCAGAATTGCAAAATCGGCTTCTGCTCTCACTACTCTTTCAACAGCTCGCTTAGCAAAATCAGGATAGTCGCAAGACTCCTCGTTTAGAGTCCCCTCGTCACTGTACTCGATATTGAGCTCTTTAAGAATTTTCTTAAGATGTTCTTTGCTCTTATAACCTCTATGATCACTGCCCAGAGATACTTTCATTCTTAATCCTCTCTATCACTTTAGTTAAATAGAACTTTAAATCCATCAATAATCCTTCATAAACCTCAAACGGTTTAGCAATAGGATCAATTATATCCTGTTCTCCTTTTTCTGCAAACTCAGTTAATAAAAAGACCTTTCTCTGAGCCTGAGATTGATGCTGCAGCAACTCTCTCTTATGTCTGCCTTCCATAACAAGGATAAGCTCAGCCCAGTCAATAAGTTCTCTATTCAATGGTTTAGATCGATGATCAAATATCCTTATATCTTCTCTCTTTAAAACCTCAATAGCCTCCTTAGTCGCCTTCATGTCCAGCAGAGCTGCTGTACCGCAACTTTTAATCTCAATATTTAAACCCTTCTCCTGGGCCATTTTTTTCAAAAGAGCAGCAGCTATAGGGCTGCGGCAACTGTTGCCTGTACAGACGAAAAGTACTTTCATAACTATTCGATACTGAACCTCTTCTTTACCTCTGTTGTAAAAAAGAGAGGACCTTCTCTTAAAATCTTAACAGGATTTTGAGTTAAATCAAGTACCAGAGATGCTACACATAGAGTACAACAACCGCCGTCTACTATCAAGTCGACTCTACCCCAAAGACAGTCCATAGCCTCCTGGGCATTTTTGGCAGGAACACCGCCTGAGATATTAGCACTGGGGAGATAGATAGGTTTTTTAAAAAGAGTTATCGCATCCTGGGTAATTCTATTCATAGGAACCCTGATCCCTAACTTACTCCCATCTTCTATTTTTACTATAAAAGTAATCGGCCCAGGCAATAGATCCTCGATAAGATGAGCCCTGTTTAAGGAATCTTTATCTATTCTATAATCTTTAATCCAGCTAAAATCAGGTATGGATATACTGTAGGGTTTATCCTGACGCTCTTTCTTAATAGCCTCTATTCTATCCATTGCCGCCTTAGACTCGGTATCAAAACCTATCCCATAGACTGTCTCTGTAGGAAAAACAACCAGACCTTCGTTAGAAAGCACCTTTACTATCTTTTCCAGTTTCCCTTCCTCAGGATCAAATATACTAAGCTTTAAATATTCAGTGTTCATTGAAACATGGCGGATATTCTTTCATCTTTAGCCAGGACTTGCTTTCTTAAATTCTCTTTATATTTTAATAGTCTCTTTCTCAGTCTCTCATTACTCAACGCCATTATCTGGAGTGCAAATATAACTCCATTCTTAACTCCTGTCTCACCTATACTCATAGTCCCAACCGGTATACCCGAAGGCATCTGTAATATTGAAGCCAGAGAGTCAACCCCTTTTAGAGCTTTAGAAGGAAGAGGAACGCCTACCACCGGAATAGTCGTAAAAGATGCAATTACTCCAGGCAGATGTGCCGCCATACCGGCACAGGCTATTATGGCTTTTATGCCCCGCTTAGAAGCAGCACGGGCAAACTTCCTTACATCATCGGGACAGCGATGAGCCGATAGTATTCTGACTTCATAATCAACCTTAAACCTTTTTAAAATCTCTAGACCGCCTTTAAGCATAGGTAAGTCTGAATCGCTCCCTAAGACTATACTTATCAAAGCTTTTCCCATTTTAAACCTCCCCTTTTAAAGCTCTATCTGAGATATCTCTTCTGTAATAGATATTTTCAAAACTTATTAGACCCGCTGCTCTATAGGCTCTCTCTTTCGCTTCTCTGATATTATCACCTAAAGCAGTAACATTCAAAACCCTGCCTCCAGCTGTAAAATATCTTACCCCAATAGAGTCTTCTTTTTTAACTGTCCCGGCATGAAATACCAAAATATCGTCAATAGCAGCCGCCTCTTTTAGCCCTGATATCTCTTTATTCTTCTCATAACTACCCGGATAACCGCCTGACGCAAGAACAATACTGAGAGATGATTTATCTTTCCACTCTATATTAAAACCACTAAGATTACCATCTATGGATGCCTCCAGTAGATCGACTATATCAGTCTCCATTCTCGGCAATATAGCCTGCGTCTCAGGATCGCCAAATCTAACATTAAATTCTAAAACATAGGGCTTATCATTTACTACCATAATCCCGGCATATAAGACACCCTTAAAAGGGGCAGCTCTTTTTTTCATCCCAAGAATGGTTGGTTTTAAAACCTTGTTGATAACTTTATCGAAAACCTCACCCTCTGCAGCAGGAGCAGGAGAGTATGCTCCCATACCGCCTGTATTAGGCCCTCTATCTCCTTCATAAATTCGCTTATGATCCTGAGACGATGCAAGAGGGACAATGTTCTCACCATCCGATATTGCAATAATAGAGACCTCTTCTCCAAAAAGACACTCTTCAATTATAACGGTATCGCCTGCAGCATCAAAAATCTTCTGATTCATTATTCTGTCTAATGCATTCTCTGCTTCAGTCAAACTTTCAACTACAAAGACACCTTTACCCCCGCAGAGGCCGTCTGCTTTGATTATCTTTGGAAACTGCTGCTCTCTTAAATATTTTTTAGCTTGATTATAATCACTGAAAATTTTAAAATCTGCTGTTGGTATTTTCTCTTCCTGCATAAACTCTTTTGCAAAAACCTTACTGCTTTCAAGTCTGGCAGCATCTTTAGACGGGCCAAAGATTCTTAAACCATTCTCCTTAAAAAGATCAACAATACCTTCAGTAAGCGGAGCCTCGGGCCCGACAATAGTTAAATCTATACTCTCTCTCTTTACAAATTCAACGATGCCATTTAAATCTTTGCTATCAATATCTACAATCTGAGCTAAATCCGAGATGCCGCCATTGCCTGGTAAAGCATATATATCTCTGACTCGCCTTGACTGGCTTAACTTCCAGACTAAAGCATGCTCACGGCCGCCGGAGCCTATAACTAAAACTCTCATATAATCTTAACCTCTCCTTTGCCTCTCTCAACTCTTCCGATAAGATAACATTTTTTGCCTAAATTCTTAAAGATATTGTTCATCTTTCCGTACTCTTTTTCAGAGAGAACAAGTATAAAGCCTATGCCCATATTAAAAGTCCTATACATCTTTTTGTCTTCAATCTTAGCCCGCTTCTTTATCTCTTTAAATACTCTGCCTATTTTCCAGCTATCCTTTTCTATGACGGCATCTAAATTCTCAGGCAGAATTCTTTCAATATTGTCATAGAATCCGCCCCCTGTTATATGAGCCATACCTTTAACATCCAGACCTTTGTCAAGAAGAGTCAAAATATCTTTAACGTAGATACGGGTTGGCTTTAAAATATAGTTATGCCAGTACTCTTTAACCTCTCCTGCGCTAAATAGTTTTCTGATTAGAGAGAAGCCGTTGCTATGAGGCCCTGAAGAAGGAAGCCCTATTAAAAGATCTCCGTTCTTGATTCTATCTCCTGTAATAACTTTACTCTTATCAATAATGCCTACTGAGAAGCCGGCCAGATCAAACTCATCCTTTTTGTAAAATCCGGGCAACTCTGCGGTCTCACCGCCAACAAGACTCATTTTAGAATCTTTACAACCTCTTGCTATTCCTTGGACCAATTTTTTACCAACCTCAATATCAAGCTTTGAAGTTGCAAAATAATCTAAAAAGAATAGAGGCATAGCCCCGGTTGTTATGATATCATTAACGTTCATCGCAACAAGATCATAGCCTGCCACCTCTAACTTTCCGGCAGCAATACAGAGCTTTATCTTTGTACCTACTCCGTCTGTTGAGGAGACCAAGACAGGATGCTTATATTTTTTAAACTCTTTGATGCTGTAAAACGCTGCAAAAGGTCCAATATCTTCTAAGACATGCTTGGATTTCGTAGAGTTAACGATCGGTTTTATCTCTTTTACAAAAAGGTTTGCCTTATCAATATCGACACCGGACTTCTTATAATCTATCATACCAGACTCCTCTGTTTAAAAAATATTCTCTCTTAAAAATAACTACCTTAACCTAATAAACCTTTGAAAATCAAGAGATGCGCTCTCCTTTATCTTAAAGCTTTAGAAGAATTTTATAGCAGAATATCGCCTCCTCTTCAAGAGTAAAAACCAAAGTAAAAAACCATATACTACTTTACTTTAAACAGACTGAAATTATTAAACAACAGAAACGGCGTTATACACATAAACCAACCCGGCAACTGTTAAGATAGATCTTCTAAAGAGTTGGCCTTCTATTGCTATATTCCAAAACGCCTAAAAACCTTATCTATATGACTGAGGTAGGAATTAAGATCAAAAGTTCTTTCAATCTCTCTCTCATTGAGAAACTTTTTAATCTTTAAATCATTAACAACCAGTCCTTTAAAATCGACCTTCTCCCGGTATGACTTTAGCGCTGGTCCCTGTATTAAATCATAAGCCTCTGAACGTGACAGCCCTTTGTCTATAAGCATAACCATAAGCCTGCCGGATGCAAAGAGACCTTTTTTAAGCCAGAGATTATTTTCAACCGCCTCTTTATTAACATTTAAACCCTTAACAATCTTAGTCGTAACATGGAACATATAATCCAGGAGAATAAAGGCATCCGGCAATATAATCCGCTCAACTGAAGAGTGGGATATATCCCGCTCATGCCAGAGAGTTATATTCTCTATGGCTGGAGTAAGATAACCTCTAAAGACCCTGGCTAAACCTGATATCCTTTCACAGAGAATAGGATTTCTCTTATGAGGCATGGCAGAGGAGCCTTTCTGCTTCCTACCAAACGGCTCCAAGACTTCATTTACCTCCGTTCTCTGAAGATGTCTTATCTCTGTTGTAAATCTCTCAAGAGATGCAGCTATTAAAGCAAATACTGTAAATAAGTTGGCAAGCCTATCCCTGGGTATCACCTGAGTAGAGATAGGTTCCTCTTTCATCTTGAGCTTCCCTGCAACCGCTCTCTCAATATCGGGAGGCATACCGGCATAAGTACCTACTGCCCCGGATATTGCAATAAAAGCCAACTCCTCTTTAGCTCTTTTAAGACGTTCCTGATTCCTTAAGCCCTCTGAATAGAAATTGAGAAATTTTAATCCTAACGTTGTAGGCTCTGCATGTATGCCATGGCTTCTGCCTATTGCAGGCAGACTCTTATATTTTTTGACTAAAGATTTTAATGCTTTTAGATACTCGGCTAAATCTTTTTCTAAAATCTTAATCCCATCCCTAAGCTGAAGTGATAGGGCTGTATCTAAAACATCCGAAGATGTAAGACCTTTATGGATATATTTTGCATCTTTACCGATATTCTCTTCTAAATTCTTAAGAAAAGCTATTAGGTCATGGTTTGTAGCTCTCTCTATCTTTTCTATTCTTTTAACATTAAAAGATGCTTTTCTCTTAACCTCTAACAGTCTCTTTTTGCTTAAAGGAATCCTCTTCTTCTCCTGGAGAATTTCAAGAACCGTAAGCTCAACATCAAGAAGATATTGAAACCTAGACTCTAATGACCAAATCTTACTCATTTCAGGTAAGCTATATCTATCTATCATGGAAAAATTCTTACATAATAAAAATAGTTTGTCAACGCTGGAAAGGCTGATTAAAACAATTTAGGAGACTCCTGAGGATAAAAACCTCTATTTTATATTCACCCGTTATATTTAAACCGCTACCCTGCGTACAATTACAAATAGATAGACAAAAAAGACCCCCTCTATCAAATCGACAAAGGGGGCTTGATTATTATATCTTATTCTACGCTTATTGAGTTGACTGGGCAGTCTTCTGCCATCTTCTTGGCACTCTCTTCCTGGCCTTCGGCAACCACCTCAGATAGAGGTACAGCCTTGTCATCCTCCATCTGAAATACTTCCGGCGCCATGTTAACGCAGAGACCGCAACCTATACAGGTATCAGCATCTATTTTTACTATCATCTTCTACCTCCTTTAATAAGTTCCTTGACTTTGATTAATCCCATTTTATACCATTCCTCTTAAAGAATGCAATATCCTCTCTGGCAATGCTAGTCTTATTCCTTCTCTCTATCTTACCTTTTTTAAAAGAACCGGAATCATCTTTATCAACAATATGCATCTGGAATAAAATATCACTATCTAAATTCCATTCTTTTAATTTCTTCCTAAAACTTTGAAACTCTTTAGACTTAATCAGTATTTTATTTAGAGCCTCTTTAAGTTTCTTTAGCTCTCTGTCAAAATCTTCTTCCCAAACCACAAAACACCTCCATATATGCTAAACTGCTAAATGATTTCCTCAAATCAACTTTATGTATTTAACCTTGAATAAACCCGTTTACCTTTAATTCTATCTAAAAACAATTTACCAATTGGAACAGCAATAGAAACTTCGGCTCTCATCACCTAAAATTAAGACAGAGACTTTCTATTCTTCTCTCTTATCTTGATAACCATACTATTAGAAAAGAGGCCGTTAGCTATAGAGAGAAAGTCTATCTTCTTCATTGCTTAATCAAACTATACCTCTTTACGTTCTCCTGGACAATCTTATTGAGAAATTCTATAGCCTCTTTAATCTCAGGACTATCTTTCATAAGGTGCTTAAATCTACCCTGGGTCTTTAGAAACTCATTTACAGGTTTTAGCTCCTTAAACTGCATCACCTTCGAGATATTACCACTCTCATACTCAACAACAGGGAAGAGCCCTGTCTCAACAGCCAGCTTTGCTATTTTTTCTGTAGCTGAGGGATCATGTCTCCAGCCTAAAGGACAGGGGACAAAGATATGAAGAAATTTCGGTCCTTTTATAGATATAGCCTTTTTAACCTTTCTCTCAATATCTCTGGGATAGCCGACAGAGGCAGTGGTTGAATAAGGAATATCATGAGCAGCACAGATTGCAGCCATATTCTTCTTGGGCTGAGGATTGCCCAGAGATAGCTTACCCGGAGGAGAGGTTGTTGTATTGGCATAAGCAGGTGTCATTCCGCTTCTCTGAATACCTGTATTCATGTAGGCCTCATTGTCGTACATAACATATAGAATATCGTGGCCTCTCTCAAGCATTCCAGAGAGAGACTGCAAACCTATATCTGCTGTACCGCCATCGCCGCCCTGAGATATAACATTGACTCCATCTTTTATCCCCAGAGCCTTTAAACCAACCTCGATTCCTGATGCAACCGCAGAAGCATTTTCAAAAAGAGAGTGTATGAAAGGAACTCTCCACGCTGTCTGAGGAAAACCGGTCGAAAAGACTTCAAGACATCCGGTCGCATTGGTAATAATTGTATCTCTTCCAGCCGCATTAAGCACTATTCTAGCTGCCAGCGACTGGCCGCAGCCGGCACAGGCAGTATGTCCGGCAACAAATAGATCTTCCTGCATCAATACCTCCTTAACTAACCATTATAGCCGACTCTTCTTTGTACCATTTATTTAAGTCGATAAATCTAGCACTCTGAGGCTCTCTATCCATTAGATTAAATATCTTAACTATTGTCTTAGGTCTTATATCACGTCCGCCCAATCCTGCAATAAAACCGCTTATAGGCTGAGCCTCTCTCTTTGACTGCATTAAAGCAGCAACTTCTAAATGAAGCGGGCCGGACGACCCCAGAGATATAGCCTTATCTACAACTCCTATCTTCTTAACTCTCTTTAGAGCTTCGTAAATCTTATTGGCAGGAAAAGGCCTGTAGCATACGATTTTAAGCAGGCCGACTTTCTCGCCTCTCTCCCGCAGCCCATCTACCGCATCTTTGATAGTCCCGCATATAGAGCCCATTGCTATTAAAACCTTGTCTGCATCTTTTAACCTATATTCTTCTATCAGAAGAGGCAACTCTCTGCCGAATATCTTCTCAAACTCCTGTTCTTCTTTTTCGATAACCGGCAAAACTTCATCCATGGTCTTCTGTATAGCATAACGAGTCTCCATATATACGTCCGGGGCGCCCAAGAGACCCATGGTAAGAGGCTCTTTGGGATCTAATTTGTATGCAGGTTTATAAGGGGGAAGATATTTATCAACCTGGTCCTGAATAGCTAAATCCAAAACCTCATAGCCATGAGAGAGTATAAACCCATCCATGCATACCATTGCAGGAAGCATAATATCTTTATTTTCTGCTATCTTATAAGCTATGAAATGTAAATCATGCAGCTCTTGATTATTCTCTGCATAGAACTGCATCCAACCTGCATCTCTAACCGCCATAGAATCCTGGTGATCATTCCAGATGTTAATAGGAGCAGATAGTGCTCTATTCACGCAAGTCAAGATAACCGGTAATCTCATTCCGGCAATATTAAACAATACCTCACTCATGAGAATCAAACCCTGAGAGCTTGTCGCTGTATAGGACCTGACACCGGTAGCCGTAGAGCCCAAAACAACAGAGGCAGCAGAGTGCTCTGACTCAACGTTTACATATTCTGATTCTAATGCACCATCAGCAACCATCTCAGAGAGCCTCTCTACAATATGCGTCTGCGGTGTTATTGGATATGCGCAGACTACACCCGGCTTTATCATCTTTATAGCTTCGGCTACAGCATGGGAGCCCTCCATAAATACTTTCATTGTTCATCCTCCTCGACCATCTCTATATCATTTTTGGGACAGATAACTGCACAGAGCCCGCAACCTTTACAGTAATCAAGGTCCGGCTCAAATTTATTCTTATCTAAACCTTTAATACATCCTTCCGGGCAAATATCAATACACATATTGCATCCTATGCAATCCTTTTGCAGAAATTTGGGTCTCTTCTTAGTCCGCCAAGAACCGGTTTTGTTTGCCAAGCTTGTAGCCGGCTTCGATATAATAGGAACAAACATTTACTCCCTCCTTATTTTTTTAATGCTAAAGCAAAATCATAGCCTCTCTGAGCAGCCTCTGCATTCTTCTGACCGATTTCACCTTTAAAACGCTCGGATACGGCTCTTTTTATATTCTCTATCTCCAGCTCTCCGCTTAATGCTGCATAGGCTCCCAGAATAGCGGTATTGCCAAGAGGCCTACCTATTATCTCTAGAGCAATGTTATTAGCGGGCAGTGAAAATATTTTAAGGTCTCTATCTGAACTATACTCTTTCTCTGAATTGACTATTACAAGCCCTGATTCTCTTACGCCGGCAAAGATATCCTGACTGTTTATAAGTGTAGCATCTATAATAAGTGC
Organism: Candidatus Kaelpia imicola; assembly: GCA_030765505.1. NCBI lineage: Bacteria > Pseudomonadati > Candidatus Omnitrophota > Candidatus Kaelpia > Candidatus Kaelpia imicola. The sequence continues at coordinate 14,528 of JAVCCL010000016.1, forward strand.
ATAGTCAGGCTCATAGACTCTGGAACGTACTCTTATAGGCTTATCATCCACCCGTATAAAAGCATTCATTGGTGCACCCATTCTAGCTGCGCCAAAATGAGGAAAAGCATAGGCAAATTTCTGCTGTTTAAAATAGGCATTACCCAGAATAACCGTTGTTGTAATAGCACCCTGACCTGCTCTGGCATATACCGTCACCTCTTTCATCTCTCCTCCTTATATGGATTATACAATCTTCTAAACATCTCTATTAATCAGCTCCGTCAAAATTGGCATCGACAAGTTCCTGAGGCAGCAGGTCTTTGACCTGCTTCTTGATAATCACCGGCTTAATGAATCTATTTACCACCTCTTTTGTATCTTTTATATTAAGCTGCTCAAAAAGAAAGTTAAATTCCTCTTCAAGTTTTGATGCAATACTCCGTTTTATATCCTTATCCATACAATGTATCTTCTGCTTGAAGTTACCCAAAGCCTGCTTTCTGACTTTGTACAAGAACTGTTCTTCTGTCTGATCTTCTTTCCAATCCGACTTAAAATTCTCTTTTAACCAATCATAGATCTCGGTCTTTAGATCTTGAGGCATATTATCATAGATAATGTTCTGAAACTGTGTAGCCAAATGTATCTCTGCGGCAGTTGTCTCCGGAAACTTATTGAACGCCTCTTTGGGTAAAGTAGATGCACCATGCTGAACAGCACCGGCCATCTCATAGCTCTTCCTTGAAATCTCAGAGAGCTCTTTAAGGGTGTTGAAATCAACCTTAACTTCAGCAATGCTGCCGTCAGGAAGAACAACACCGCCATGTGTAGTCCCGGTCTGAATACTGATCTTACTTATTCCCTCATACCCTTCTTCTAAAAGCTCTAAGTATCCTTTCATAAATGCATTTAGGTCTTCGGAGGTTGAATTTTTACTTCCAACTTCTCCTATCTCGCCTCCTATAGAGACCGTTACACCTTCTACTTCCTGAGATCTTATACATTTAGTCAACTCAGATGTAACCCAGCAGTTATGCTGCTGCTGTTCGCTGAGAGTCTCACGAGAGAGATCCACAAGCGTCGATGCATCAATATCTATATTATAGAACCCTCCCTGCATTGCTTCATTTATAAGTTTCTTTATCTCGGATAAAGCCTTCTCTTTATTAGTTTGAAAATCATTCAGTTTTATTTGGAAATGGTCTCCCTGGACAAAGACGCAACCTTTATAACCCTCTTTAATAGCTGCGGCAAGAGAGACTGCAGTATACTCCAGTGGGCACTGGCCTGTATAACCCATCTCAGACCTTGCAATTTCAAATATAAAAGCAGCTGCGTTTATCTTTCCAGCTGCGCGGAATACCGCTCTGGCAGTATCATATGTCAATGTACGCAGATTCATAGCCGGCACTGTGAAACCTGCTGCTTCGCCTCTACCCATAGCCTTGTAAAGATCATGTATAGAAGCAGGGTAGATACCGCTCTCTGCTGCCAATTCCCAGATTACAGCAGCATATTCTGCCTTCTTTTTAATATCCTCTTCAAATATAATGCTCTCCAGCAACTTATCAATGCCTTCTGCCATAAGAGCTCCTCCATCCTCGATAACCAGACCCTCGTCTCTAAACCTAACACCGGCAATGTTCATTTTAAACTTACTCATTGTTCTGCCTCCAAAGCTCTGTTATATTAAATCGGCTCGTTCCAATATTCTTGGAACTGATTCAGCCTTACCTAGTGTCATAATATGAACACCGTGGGAAAATTGTTTCAACTCTACTATTAATCTAGCCGCTATCTCAATACCTTTTTCAACTTCATCTTTAGCCGCTTTAAGCTCGGCTATTATCTCTTCAGGAACACTGACCCCGCTTACATATTTATTCATATACTCTGCCATCTTGGCTGACTTAAGGACTATGATACCTGCTAAAAGATAGGCATCAAGATCTCTTATCTCCTTATAAAAACTCTTGAACTTATCAACGCTATAGACAGCCTGGGACTGTAAGAATCTAGCACCTGCTTTAATCTTCTTCTCTGTCTTAACAAATTCAAGTTCAACAGGTGAGGCCTCCGGGAAAGAGGCTGCTCCTATAAAGAAATCTGTAGGCTCGTTTAGTTTATTGCCTGAAGAATCAACCCCCTTATTTAATCCGGCTGTTATATCCAAGAGCTGAACAGAATCAATATCAAAGACGGCTTTAGCCTGAGGATGGTCTCCATTTTCAATTGCATCACCTGTAAGAGCAAGCACATTCTTAACACCCAGAATAGAAGCCCCAAGTAATTCAGACTGTATAGCAACCCTATTTCTATCTCTTGTTGTTATCTGATATATCGGCTCAACTCCGCTCTCCATGAGAACTTTGGCTATTGCAAGCGGCGAAGCCTTCATAATAGAGCTCTGGTTGTCGGTAATATTTACCGCATCAACAGAACCTCTATAGATATCTGCCTCTCTCCTTATTCCAGAGATATTGACACCCTTAGGCGGAGCTACTTCAGCAGTAACAACATAGTTACCTTTTTTTAAAGATTCTCTTAATTTACTCATTGTTTTCTCCAAGACAAAGATCTGAATTTGAAAAACTAATTTTTATCCAGCCTCTCCCAATTGATATCATAAACGCCGGCCAACTCTTTAAGCTCGGGAGTCAGTTCGAAATTACTTCTAATAAGAGTTGCTATATTATTCTGTACAATGTATCTATAATAGTCAATCTTTAAGTTGAGCATCTCCTGATGAAACCTCCTTAATACAGCTGCACTCCCTGAGAGAGGGTCCCTTAAAACCTCTTCTGATATCTCAGAGGCTATCTCTGCAGCCATCCTGCTGACTTCATCCATATCCATCTCAAAACGCATCTTATCTATCTTTGAAAATAACCTCTTAAGATCTTCTATAGCCTTAAAATCCCGGCTGCTTTTAAAGAGAGTCAGACTCTCTTTGATCTGATTATGGACGATACTTGCCCCTAAAAGGTGCATCTCATAAGGCAGCAATAGACCTACATCTCTATACTCTTCCATCAGCTCTACATTATTATCCCAGATATCTCCCAAAACATTAAATATCTTCTCTCTTTTGGCCCTAAAAATATGCTCTAATATTCTCTCCTGCTCTTCGGGATAGGTATCCTTACTCTTATAACAGCCGCCGGGGAAGAAATGGTTGAGCATCTCTTTCAGCCGCCTTTTATCTGATATCCAGACCCCATCCTGAAACCTCTCTTCTATCTCTTTATATACCTCTTCTTCAAAATCTCTTAAAAAACACTCCCTCTCATTTTCTCTCTCTTTAAGCAGAACATATATCTTTTTAACCTCATCCAGAGAGATTCTATCTTTTATAGTAATAGACCCAAATTCCAGTTTATCATCTCCTTGGGTAATCTTCTGCTCATTATCTCTCTCTATCTTAAACTTATAAAAATCGCCTTTGTCGTTAAAAAAAGAGTTCTTTATAAGGTAGCTGGATAAATAATTATCCCAGCTCTGGATCTGAGGTCTCACAAGTCTCTCATAGATAACCTTACCATTACCAAACTTATCTAAATTACTCTTGGCTAACTGCAGCTTCTCTAAAAATCTCTGTTCTAAATCAACCCCTGATTCCTCCCTGGCCAGCTGCATCGCCCTGGCCGCATATCTTAAATTCTGTACAGACTCAATACCGGATATTTCGTCAAAGAACCAGCCGCAGCTTGTATAGTAAAGCATTCTCATATGTTCCATCTCAAGCAATTTGAAGGCTTTGGACACGCTCTCTCTATCTTTACAATGCTTATCTATAAACCTATTTATAACATTATCAGAGGGTTCTATAACTACCTGAATAAAATCATTCCTAGCTTCCCAGGGGTTATTTAAAACCTCTTCACCTTGAGCAATAAATATTTTGTCTATCTCATCTCTAAGCCAATCTAGAGCGGCTCTTAAAGGTTTTCTCCAGCTCTGGTTCCACCCGGGTCTATCCACTGTTCTGCACCCGCAATCATCGTACCAGCGCCTGACGCCATGAGAACAGCTCCAGGAGGTACCCAATCCATCCTCCCCTTCTTTTATTAAAGCTTCATATTCCGGAGGGTTTTTCTCTAAAAAATTTCCGTAATTAAGAGTCTCGATTCCTTCTGAAGATAGTTCATACTTCATAAGATAAGCCAAGCACATCTCGCTAAAAGGATGGTGGTGCCCGAAAGTCTCTCCATCTGTTGCAATGGAGACCAGGTTATCTGCGCCGTAAGAAGATGAGATCCTCCCAGCACAAGATTGAGCACTATGCATTATATGCTGAAAAGATATTGCATGAGAGATATCACCTTGATAGAAGAAGCAATCTATAAATTCGGTCTTATCCTGTCCCAGAAATAGCCTGTAAGGTACCCCTACGTTTACAGAACCGTCTGAAACATCCTGCCATTGCCTCTTACTAATCTTTCTGACTTTAGCTGCTTGGTTAGGAGCTAAGATTACATATTTGATGTTGTATCTCTTAAGACATTTAAGCGTAGCATAGTTACAGGCTGTCTCAGGCAGCCAAATTCCTTCACTCTTACGATTAAAGATATGCTCAAAGAACTTAAGCCCCCAACAGAGCTGAGTATCTTTGTCCCTCTCACTAGCCAGAGGCATAATCATATGATTATAAGGCTGAGCTACGGCATTACCATGGCCGCCGTTTATCTCCCTGCTTTTTAGATCAGCCTCTTTTATAAAATCTATAAATTGAGGATGCTTCTCTCTTAACCAGAGAAGCAAGGTAGGTCCAAAATCAAAATTTATGTAGGAGTAATTATTTATTATCTGGATTATCTTGCCGTCTCTATCGAATATCCTGGCGGTTGCATTGGGAAGATAACACTCCCAGTAAATCTTCTCATTCCAGTCATGGATAGGATAAGCAGAATCCTGACGGGATAGATTCATCCACCAAGGATCTTCTCTAGGAGGTTGATAGAAATGCCCGTGAAGGACAAAAAATTTACTCATTTAAATAGAGCTATTCTTCAGCTTCTTTGAATATATTCAATACCTCTTCTTTGGAATCAGCCGAAAGAAGCTTTCTCCTGAAGTACTCTTTCTTAAGCAGCCTGCTCAATTGAGCAAGAGTTTTGAGGTAATTACCCACATCATCCTGGGGGGTACCTATCAAGAAGATAAGATGGACAGGGTTAGCGTCCAGAGCGTCAAAATCAACCCCGGAGAGCGACCTTCCAAAAGATATGATAAGCTGTTTAACCCCTTTACTCCTGGCATGAGGCAGAGCAATCCCTTCGCCTATCCCGGTAGAACCTAATTTTTCCCTGGCATATACATCGTTCAAAAATGAATCCAAATCCTCAATCTGACCACAATCCTGCATTAGATCTACCACCTCTTTAACAGCCTCTCTTTTATCTTTAGACTCTATATCCAACTTTATAAGGTCTTGGCTTAAGAGTTCACTTATTTTCATATCTTACCGCCTCCCGTAATGACAATCTGTATATTAACACAACATGTTAATCTATATTCAGTGACTGTCAAGCTTAAAAGCTTTAAAAGATTTAAAAAGATTTAGATTTTAGGCAGGGTTATCTCTTTTTGAGCCTGGTACTTCCCTCTCTTATCTTGATATGAAACCATACACGCCTCGTCCGCCTCAAGAAAAAGCAGCTGAGCTATACCTTCCTGAGCATAGATTTTAACATCATTCTGAGAAGCATTGATTATAGAGAGCGTGGCATAGCCTTCCCATTCCGGTTCAAAAGGAGTAACGTTTATCATTATACCGCAGCGGGCATAGGATGATTTTCCAAAGCATACCGTCAAGATATTACGTGGAATCCGAAAATACTCCAGAGATTTTCCCAGAATAAAACTCCTTGCCGGAATTGTTAAAAGATCAGCCCTTATGTCTTGGAAAGAATCCTTGGGGAAATTTTTAGGGTCTACTGTATCTTTAAAAGACGGTTTTAAAACTTTAAACTCATCACTTAACCTAAAATCATAACCATAGCTTGAAGTACCGAAGCTTATACCTTCTCTTATCTGAGACTCCGAGAAAGGTTCAATCATGCGGCTACTCTTTACCTGATCAACTATCCATCTATCCGATTTAAGCATAAAATACCTCTTTTAACACTTAGAGTATCCGCAGCTCATACACTTAAGGCATCCCTCTTCATGGATAAGAGCGTTTCCGCAATCAGGACAGACACCCACAACATTCTTACCCTTAACTACTACAGGAATCTTAACCTTAACCTCTTCTACCCCTTCAATCTTTTTCTGGACCTCTTTCTCTCTTATCCTGTCTTCAACCACCCTGGCTATAGCATCAGCACAGGAGAATATTCTTGTACCGCCTTTCTCCCAGGACGGAGATGGACATCTTATACCTTTAAGCTGTTTTATTATAGCTTCGGGGTCGACCCCGGCTCTTATCGATGTCGATATCAACCGCCCTATAGCTTCAAGCTGAGATGCAGCACAGCCTCCGGATTTACCCATCTGCATAAAGACCTCAAAGATATTTCCTTCCTCATCTTCGTTAATAGTTACATATAGAGTTCCGCATCCTGTTAATGCATTCGTAGTTGTTCCCCTTAAAACCTTTGGGCGGGGACGAGGCTTAAAGACAACCTGCATATTATCCGGAATCTCTTTTATTCCAGATTCAGATGTTGTATCTCCTATATTTATAACCTGCTCTTCGCGGCTCTTATCCCTATAGATAGTTGCTCCTTTACAACCCAGCTTATATGCAAGCAGGTATGAATCTCTTACGTCATCCAGAGTAGCAGCATTAGGAAAGTTCACCGTCTTCGATGTCGCATTATGTACAAACTTCTGGAAAGCAGCCTGCATCCTGATATGCCACTCCGGCTTTACATCGTGCGCCGTGACAAATATCTTCTTAGTCTCGTCCGGGATATTATCAAAGTGAGCACAGCCTCCATTAACTGCAATATCCTTTATCAGTTTCTCTGAATAAAACCCTCTCTCTTGTGAAACTTTTTCAAACTCAGGATTTACCTTCAGCAACCTGTCGTTATCCATGACATGCCTTGTATAGACCAAAGCAAAGAGCGGTTCGATACCTGATGAGCAATCTGATATAATACTTATCGTTCCTGTAGGAGCTATCGTAGTAAGAGTTGCATTCCTCATTTTGATTCCCTTCTTATCCCAAACGCTTCCTTCGTAAGCAAGAAATACTCCTCTCTCTGCAGCAAGTTCCTGGGACCTCACCATGGCCTCATTTAAAATAAATCCCATTACCTCTTTAGCTAAACTAACTGCATCATCAGAGTTATAACCTATGCCGAGCTTAATCAGCATATCAGCCCAACCCATAACACCGAGCCCTATCTTACGTGTACGTTTTGTCTGTTTTTCAATCTCGGGAAGAGGGAATTGATTCTTATCTATAACATTATCTAAGAAATGGACTCCGCGATGGGCAGTTACCCTCAGTCTCTCCCAATCTATTGCTGCCTCTCCATTCTCTTCTTTGATCATTCTGGAAAGGTTGATACTTCCCAAATTACAAGACTCATAAGGTAAAAGCGGCTGTTCGCCGCAATTTGAGATTACAATTCCATTAGCAATAAAAGAATGTGTAAAAGGCTCTGTTAAATCATAGACCTCTCTCTCACCAACGTATTCTATCCTCTTAACATTCTCTTCATATTTATCAGCATAGTAATCTAAGGCCATCAGCTCGCTAACTAAATCCTGATGCTTTCTGCCTATGAATCCTACTTTGTCTAAGAAAATCTTTAAGCTCTTACGCGAAATATTAAGTTCATACAGTTTACCATCTAATAAATACTGCTTCTCTTCTCCATTTTTGTTTAGATATTTAAATCCGTATCTCTCCGCTCTGCTCCGGTCATATACTCTAGACTTAATGCCTAAGTTTAAAAGAAGAACCTGTACTTCCTTTATCAGCCTCAATGACTTAGAGGTCAGCCTTGCATATCTCATGCTATTTGAATGGTTATATGCAACAGTTCCGTCTGCACCAAACAGTCCCCTTAAAAATCCGATAACCGCCTGCCTGGGAGCGGTAAATATCGGTTCAGGTACTTTTTTGTGCTCTGCTTTTAATGCCCTAATATCTAAACTCTTGAAAAAATCAACGAAATATTTGCTGTGATAAGAGAGATGATAAACACTCTCCTTTCTTTTTACCTCTTTTATATCCTCGCCGTAATAACCATTTAAAACCTGCTTTAGATATTCCAGAACATCTATATCTTCTTTTCCGAAAGTTAAACCTATTCTGCAATCCTTACCTTCTTCAATTACCCAGCCATCGCCTACTATCCAGCCAATGGCTTCGCCCAGTTCTTTGCTCCACTTTTTAGGAAAGTTAAATTTATACGTCCTGCCATTACATCCCTTGTATTCATCTTTGATTTCAAAAGGCAAATTAAACTCCGAACTAAATTGCCCCTCCTGAAGCTGTATATAAACTTTATGATAGTCCGGCTTAAGGTCTCCTATCTCAACCCAGCCGTCCTGAGTATAAATCTTATGGTCTGCTGTAGCAACTAACTCATATCCGGATTCGGTACTTATTTTATAGACAGGCTTTACTCCGGACCTAAAAGCTTTTGAAATTCTATTTAAACTACATTTTCTTCTGGTTTTAAGCATTAGGTTCCCTTCACCGTGAGTCTCTAAAACAACTTCATCGTTTAGAATATTAATTCCGCCCTGAGGATAAGAAAAGGCAATATCTTTAATTCTTACCAATCCTTTTTCAGTTGAGACAAGAGTATCTCCATCTACGCATGGATTGGTGGACTCAATCCTGCCTATATTTGGAGTAGGGTTATCTTCATTTATTTTATCTATAAATACTATGCCGGGTTCACCGTTCTTCCAGGCCTGCTTGACAATTAAATCAAAGACTTCCTCTGCTTTTAATTTCTGGGTAACTCTTCCGTCACGGGGATCTCTTAACTCATATTCACCCCCCTCTTCTAATGCTTTCATAAACTCATCGGTAATCGCAATAGAGATATTAAAATTGGTAATCTCTTTGTTATTATCCTTCGCTGTTATAAACTCCATAATCTCAGGATGGTCGACTCGCAGTATCCCCATATTTGCCCCCCGCCTTCTTCCGCCCTGTTTTATCTCCTGAGTCGCTGCATTATAAACCTTCATAAAAGATATTGGACCGGATGAGACTCCATCGGTGGAACATACCCGGCTATTTTTGGGACGTAAGCGCGAGAAATCAAAACCAGTTCCGCCGCCGCTTTGATGTATTAAAGCAGCAGCTTTAAGCGTTTCAAATATAGAGTTTATAGAATCATCTATGGGGAGCACAAAGCAGGCACTGAGCTGAGCTAAAGGCCTGCCGGCATTCATTAAAGTTGGAGAGTTAGGCATAAACTCAAGGCTGGACATCATATCGTAGAAGGAGGTCTCTGTAGCCTCTACTTCTCTATCGGACTTAGCGTAATTTTTATCGGCAGATGCGATGTATTCAGCTACTCTTTCAAACATCTTTTCAGGGGTTTCAACAACTTGACCGTCTGAATTTTTAGTTAGATACCTTCTCTCAAGAACCTTTAGAGCATTCTGGGTAAGAGCAACCGACATAGAAGCCTCCTTTCTCATAGGAATCAAAGGTAATACAACCTGTAGTATTGTGTCAAGAATAAAATACTATATCTGGTATTTATGCACATATATCAACATAATCTAAACTGCTAAAATAAAGGGCTCTGCCCCCTCAAAAAAATAGAGATTAAATCTTTTTCCGCTGCTCCAGAAACTTTTTCAGCTTACTGTAACTGAGACAGTTTATCACATCTCTCTTACTAAGCCAACCGCGCTTTCCAACAGATACTCCGTATTTTATCATATCAAAATGTTCCTTAGAATGAGCATCTGTATTTATTGAAATTAAGACTCCCTGTTCCTTTGCTCGAAAAACATTTATGTCTGTTAAGTCTAACCGCAGAATATGTGAATTAATCTCTAGTGCAACTTTATGTTTTGCCGCGGCTTTAAAAATAATATCCCAATCAACTTCATAAGGCTCTCTCTCGCCAAGCAGCCTCCCGGAAGGATGTGCTATGATATCGACCCAGCCTGATTCTATAGCAGAGAGAATACGTTCTGTCATCTTCTCTTTTGATTGCCTAAACCCTGCATGTACCGCAGCTATCACAATATCAAGCTTCTCTAAAATATCTCTATTCCAATCTAAACTTCCATCTGCTTTTATATCCATCTCTGTACCGGTTAATACCTTAAAATTTTTATATCTCTTCTCTATCTCTCTTATTTTCTGAATCTGTTCAAGCAATCTCTCTTCGCTTAGTCCATGAGCAACCCCTAAAGATTTAGAGTGATCGGTCACTGCTATATATTTATAGCCTTTTCTATAGCCAGTCTCTATAACTTCTTCCAGAGAGACCCTGCCGTCGCTAAAATCTGAATGAATATGTAAATCCCCTTTTATATCTTTTCTCTCTATCAACTCAGGCAGCCTACCCTCTAAGGCCCGCTCAATCTCTCCCCTATCTTCTCTCAGTTCAGGGGGAATAAAACTCATGCCCAATGTTTTATAAATATCCTCTTCATCTTTAGATGCAATTTTCTTATCATCTTTAACTTTAAAGACCCCGTACTCATTTATCTTAAGGCCTTTTCTTTGAGCAATCTGCCTTAGATGTATATTGTGACTCTTAGAACCGCTAAAATACTGCAGAGCTGCTCCAAAAGAGTCTTCACCAACCACTCTTAAATCCACCTGGGTATCACCTTCAGTCAATATGCTGGTTTTGGTCTCGCCCTTTAGGATAACTCTCTTTACAATATCCAGCTCACTAAATCTATCCATTATCTTAGCGGGTTTATTTGACCCAATAAGTATATCGATATCGCCTATAGTATCACGCATCCTTCTTAAACTACCGGCAATACTTACCCTCTTAACCTCTTTTAATTTCTTAAGCTCAGAGATTATACTTTCAGCTAAGGGCAGGGCCAAGCCTAAAAGCATTCTCTCGTTTCCTCTCCTAATAAACTCAATCCCTTTAATAATATTCTCTTCTGTCTTCCCTTTTATGCTTGGCAACTCTCTTAACTTACCCTCTTTAGCCGCTCTCTCTAACTGGGCAATTGAGGTAATATCCAGCTTTTGATAGAACAGCTTTACTTTCTTTGGGCCAAGGCCCGGGATCTTAAGCATAAGAAGAAGCTCTTTAGGTACCTCATCTAATAAATCACTAAGATAGCCAATCTCACCGTCTCTATAATACTCTTTTATCTTTTCAGACAAATCCTTACCCACACCTGTTATTTCAGTCAGCCTATCCTCTTCGACTAACTTATCTAAATCATGGGGTAAAGATTCTAGGCTAGCTGCAGCCCTGCGGTAGGCGCGAATACGGAAGAGATTTGCATCTTTTATCTCTAAGATATCTGCAATTTTGTTAAAGATATCTGCAATCTCTCTGTTTTTCACAGAGATATTATATAGAGAATAGAACCAAAGGACAAACGGATTAAAAGATTTCTCTGTATTACTATATATAAAGGAAAAGAATTAAATCTTACGAGATTTTATATGGTACATCCCTGCAGAATAACCAAGACTGCAAGAGAATATAAGCAACGAAAAGAAAAGCATAACAAAGTGGCTAAGTCTTATCTTCTTAGGCATTGCGAGTCTAAGTTTAGCAGTCTCTTCTGTCTTTTTAGGATTGAGCTTCTCAAGTATATCCTTGATAATTGCGCCGGGTGAATCAAAAGTAATCTTATTATTAACATCTAACTCTGTATCAACAAGCCTTGTTGATTCTTTTATATCCCCGAGTAAGAAGTTGATAAAATTAGATATAGAGTTCTGTATATTAAGAGTTGAATAGACATTAAAAAAATTTAGATTACCGGATAAAACATAAGAAGTATTGATGCTATTGTTTTGGGTAGAATCAAAAAACGCATAAAGCTCGGTTACTTGTTTTGAATCTTCAGGATAATTATTTTTAATAATTAAATCTACTGCTGCAAGAACAGCTCTACCATCTATGCTTCCCATGCTATAAATGTTATCAAAAGCATTAATCTTTTTAATATCTAAATTCACACCAATCACACCGAAATATAAATTACTGCTATACCCATCAATATTCCCTGCTACTTTTAAGCTAGCAACCAAGGGATTGTTGGCTATGCTATCTACGCCAATAGTAGTATTGCCGTATGATCCAAGTAATTGATCAGTAGCTACAGCAGGTATAGATACTGGTAGAGGTTTCGGACTTGCTGATGGTGTATTGACCGCAAGGCTCTCTGTGCTCATTGTATCATCACTATAGTCTGCCCCGGATCTACCAAAATGCCCATTTACATCAAGGTCTCCAGAAGTCATTATAGAATCCGAGATAGGTTCAGTTGCAGCGGCTCCTAATGCAACTACAGTATCAACCGATCTTTCAGGACCACTTGCTGGTAAAAGACCGCTCAAGAAAGTCCCCAG
>JAVCCL010000017.1 GCA_030765505.1 Candidatus Kaelpia imicola
ATGTTACAGTTAAACATTTTTTCCAAGAACCTTTTTCAGGCAAAGATATTATTAAACAAGGAAAGATATTGTCGTTATCTTTAGATGAGAGCGTAGCTGAGAAGCTTAAAGCTGCTATTTCACGATTAACGCCTGCGATTAGGGATTATTATGACCTGGGCCATTTCATTAAGAGCGGGTTTAATTTTGCGCATCGAGATTTCTTAAAAATGGTCAATAAGAAATTAAGCCTTGATGGGTATAAAAGAGATTATTCGTATAATCTGGGTTTGTCTGGACAAGCAATTGAAGAACTAAAAAGAATCAGAGACAAAGATCTTACTCCTATGATTAGAACTGATGAAAAGTTTGATTTGGATCTGGTTTTAGCTTATTTTAATAAACTATTTGATCAGATGAAAGCGTAATTATTATATGTCAAGTGACGCAGAAATGCTTAAAACGCTAAGTAGGATATAAAAATGAATAATAACAAATGCAACCGCTGTAATGAAAAAAGTCCTTCAGGATGATATTTATCGCATCTCTCGCGTTTATATAGTTTAAGAGCGGTTCACCCATCCCCATAAGTACTGTCTCTATCTCTCTATCATCAAGTAAGATTAGACCTGCTTTATAACTCAAGCCTTTCTTATCTCCTGCTGTTCTAGAGTCTTTGTAGTACAGGAAAGGAATATCTTTATCTATCTTAGTATGCATATCTTTAGAGAGAGTTGTAATATCTAGAAATGAGTCTATATTATCCTGGAATAGTGCTTTATAGAGCTGCTCTACTCTGTAGGGTTTTAAGTCCTTAAATAAGCTTTTTGTTTGTCGGTTCTACTTGTAATCATATAAGGAATATATATATTAATTTTTTAATTTAGGCAATATTTATTTTGACATAGCCTTAATATTTAGATTAAGAGAAAGGACATATCACATTTGATAGAAAAATGCTGCACAAAATTCGCATGCCCAGGCTGCAAAGTCTTTATAATTTTAAGCCTTGGGAAAGTAGTTGATGTTTATCACTTATGCTCACAGGCGGATGGATGCTCTAAATTTTCTATGGAAAAAATCTGTCAAGAATTTAGCGACTACGGTTGATATAGATCTTGGCATAGATCGATTTATTGTCTCTTCTTTTTAAGGATTTTTTAATACCTACACCATCAAAGATTAAGGTAGGAACAAATATTCCAAGATTATTAAAAGATTTAGGCTTTATTGTTGGATTTAAAGGGAGAGAGGGGTATATTCAATTAGAGCATCCAGATCTTATTGTTGAATTTTTGGTTCCTGAGAAAGGGTATGGATTAAACAAGCCTTACCAATTGCCGCAATTCGGTCTCAATGCTCAAGCTTTAAGATTTTTGAATCTACTTATACAAGATACGATAAAGGTTAAAATTGAAGGTGCTGAGATTACGCTTCCTCATTCAGCTAACTTTGCTCTGCATAAATTAATCATACTTCAAAGGCGTACTAAAGAAGAGAGAATAATAAAGGATAGAAGTACCGCTATAGAGATTCTTAGAGCTTTGATAAGTAAAGGCGAAACGGTAATTATTAAATGTCTTTTTAATTCAATGATTCCGAAATGGCAGAATAAAGTTATAAAAGGATTAAAGGAGATTCAGGAAAAAGAAATATTAAATTTGTTGGATCTAAGTATTAAAAGATAATAGATTTTAAAAAAATATATTATATTCCAGTCTGGAAGTGGCTGCTGGAACAGTAAGAGATAAATTGTTATAATATATGCAGCTATGGAATTTATAATAAAACTCTCCGGAGTATTTTTTGGGGTTTTATCCCGGATGCTGGTTCCCTATATTCGTAAATTAAAGCAGAAAAAGATAGCTAAGTTCAACAATCATTACTTAAGGATAGCGTTATGTTCTTTTATCTTAAGCATAATAGTAACACTCCTTATCTTTCCTCAGTTCTCATCCCACGGCAGTATTATCGACCTTGAATCCGGGTTTAAGCTCTTCTGCATTGCTTTTGGGTTTGGGTTCGGTTTTAACTCCCTGATCTCAGAACTCTCTGAGTGGGGCGAGAAGAATAAGTGACCTTAAATGTCTAAAGAAAGACCTCTCTATAAAATAGATAAAGATAATAATCTCGCCTTTAAATATCCAAAAGATAAAAGTTACAGGAGTATTAAAGGCAGGTTCTCTGCAGACAGCTCTAATAGGTTAGTATATGAGATAGATAAGGAAGGTAACTGGTCTATTATAGAGTCTTTAGGTAGAAGGATTATACTGGAAGGTGAGTGGAAATTAAATAAAGACCACGATCTAGTTTTCTATTTAAGAAAAGAGAGAGATAGAAGAAGAAAGAGTTTAAAGCTAAGAGGTAAGATCTTAAAGCTGGATTCAGAGTCTTTTCTCTTTGAGATTAAGAGTAAGCCTGACTATAAAGTAACTAGAGTCTCATATCTTAAATTAAGAGGAGTTATAGGACGGGATAGGTTTAACAGGTTACTCTTTCAGGTAACCAAGAAAGACTCACCGGATGAACTGATTTTTAGAAACTCCTGGTTATTAAATAGAAGTAAAGAGATTATATATAATTATAGTAAATTAGGTTTAAAAGTGGAACAATCTTTAATTTTAAGAGGCTATTGGGATATACGTTCTGATAGAAAAATAAGTTATATCTTGGAGAAATCGGACTCCTATGTAAGCTTTCTGGCTAATCTAGAGAGTAAGAGCTTATATCCTAAGAGAGGTGTCATTAAATATCGAGTTGGAGTTGGATTTAAGGACAACAGAGAAGAGAATCTAATATCTTTTAAGGGTAATTGGAAGCTGGGAAAGAATAAAGCTTTAATATTTGAAGTAGATCAAGGAAAAGGCGGAATAAGGAGATACTATTTTTCATATACTGTTAAGGTCTCTAATCGGGATAGGATAATATTAACAGTATTTAATAATAGCTTAGAACCGCTGGGTATAAACCTTAGCTTTCGCGGTGGTGAGCTGGACAGAGACAGCTTTGAATACTTCTTAAAAGTAGCCGCTAAGGATAGAGAAAGAAAAGTGGAGATTGGATTTAAGCGCAGGATATAGGTTTTAGATAAGAGTTAAAGAAATTTCTTGACTTTAATGTTCACTAAGTGTATATAGTTCACTAAATAGTGAACATTAAAAAGGAGTGAACATTATGAATAAGCCAAAAAATGGAAAAAATATCTTTGCCGACAAAGCAACTTTTGTACTTAGAAAGATGCTGTCTAATCCGGGCAAAAAATGGGTCATTCGTGATTTTACCGGAGAGAATGGCGTAAGCCTTGGTACGGCTCAGGGTGTGCTTGAAGTCATATCAAAACAAGGTTATATTGAAAGAGTTAAGCGTGGGCCTGACAGTTTCGCGCTTTTAACCAATGCGCGGAAATTGATAGAGGACTGGATGAAGGCATATTACTTTGAGTTAAACGATATGCATACTTACTATTCGCCGAACAAAAATATCATGCCTAAGCTCAAAGATTACCTGAAAGATAAAGAGTACAGTTTGACCCTTCATTCCGGAGCAAATCTGATGACATTTTATGTGATGACGGACAATGTACATGTATATTTTTCTCCTCTGAACTGGGAAAAAGAGCTTCTTGATCTTAGACAACGATTAGATTTGAAAGAGCTTGTTAGAGGAGGTAATATTCACATCATACGGCCGTTTTATAAAAATAGTGTGTATTATAATACTCAGATGATAAAAGGGTATAAGGTTGTTTCAAATTTACAGCTCTACCTGGACCTCTATCAGTTTAAACCCCGAGGGAAAGAACATGCTGAATATTTAGAAAATCAGCAAAAAGAAGAGGGTAAGAATTTATATGAATTTTGAAAAAATTGAAGCCGTATTTTTTAATGTGCTGGAAGATATAAGCGGATATTTTTCGGATCTTACGCTTGTCGGCGGATGGATACCTTATATATATTCAAATTATCTCTGGAAGACATCAATTAGAAATCCGGTTACTACCGTGGATATAGATTTTGGGGTGGGTCAGACCGTTGCCGGTGATTATTCAAAGACGATTTTTGAAACCCTTTCTTCGTTGGATTATAAAGAGCGCCATTTCAAAATGGATAGAATGTTTCCTGTGGTGCTTTATAAGGAGAAGGTACCGGTCGAGTTTATAACGTATCCGTCGGCTGATATTAAGGCGATTGAGAAAATGGTGGGAATGCAGATACAAATAAACAAGATCGAAAAATTCGATTTCCTGTTACAGCACCGTATTCCTATAACGGTTAAGAGCAAAAAGAAGGACAAGACCTATATATTGAATTGCCCCAAGCCGTCAGCTTTTTTGTATCATAAAGGATCGACCTTCATTGACCGGATGAATAAAGAGAAACAAGCCAAGGATTTATATTATATGTATTTCATCTTGCGATACGCGTCTGACATAGAAGTGATTTTTAAAGAAGTGTCTGAATATACGAAAAAAGGTTATTTGCCGGGAGCAGCGGATAATATCAATAAATTTTTTGAGCGGGTTTCAAGTCAGGGCTGCCTAATGATTGAAGAAGAAAATGGTGACGATGAATATATCCATGATGTAAGACAGGATATATTCGAAAGATTTGAGAATTTTAAAAAAGTGTTATAAAGGACTATATTTTGAAAACATATGCTGTCGGTGATATTCACGGTGCTTACAAGGCGCTTATGCAGTGTTTTGAGAGAGCAAAATTTAATTATGAAAATGATCGATTAATTGTAATGGGCGATGTTTGTGACGGGTATCCGGATGTTAAACAATGCATCGATGAGCTTTTGAAGATTAAACAATGTGATTTGGTCATTGGTAATCATGATATGTGGGCTCTGGATTGGGTCCTATGCGGTGATAAACCGGAAATATGGACGAGTCAGGGTGGTGATCGGACGATGGCGTCATATAATGGCGGACCTATGCTTCAGGAGCATATTAATTTTTTTAAGAGCGGAAAGCTTTGGATTGAGCGTGACGATCAGGTATTTGTACATGGGGGATTCAATCCGGATATATCGCTTAAGAGCCATAGCGCGCAGACGCTGGTCTGGGATAGAACGCTCCTTGATAAGGCGTGGAAGAAGCAAATTAATGGGTGTAAGTGCCAATTAGGCAGGTATAAGGATATATTTGTTGGTCACACAACAACCGAGCTGTATAATACACTACAGCCAATTCATGTATGCAATGTTTGGAATCTTGATACCGGTGCAGGCTGGTCGGGCAAACTCACGATTATGGATGTAGATACGAAGGAATATTGGCAGTCAGATTTAACACCTGATTTATACGGCGGTACGCCGAATAATCTGTAATGGTAAGGAAAGAATAAAGCTTTAATATTTGAAGTAGATCAAGGAAAAGGCGGAATAAGGAGATACTATTTTTCATATACTGTTAAGGTCTCTAAGCGGGATAGGATAATATTAACGGTATTTAATAATAGCTTAGAACCGCTGGGCATAAACCTTAGTTTTCGCGGCGGTGAAATAGATAGAGATAACTTTGAGTATTTCTTGAAGATAGCTAGAGGAGAGAAAGAGAAAGTTATAAAGTTTGGACTTAAGCGTAGGATATAGTAGTTAAGTTTAAAAATCATCGGTTTAAAAATTCAAACTCTAATAATCAACGATATTATATGCTATAGGAAAGGGCTTGACAGATAAGATGTAGTAAGCTATATTCTAATTTAGTTAAACTATTACGGAGGTTATTCCGGATGAGAAGAATAGAGAGAATCCTTAACATAGAGCTTCCTAGGCATCAATCTGCGTTTTTGCGGGGACCGCGAAAAACAGGGAAGACTACATATTTAAAGACTCATTTTCCTGATAGCTTGGTGTATGATTTTTTAAAGACGGATTTTTTCATTGAAGTCTCTAAGAATCCGGCAATATTACGTGAGCGACTGTTAGCAAAAACCGAACAAGAACTAAAGCACCCTGTTATACTTGATGAGGTTCAGAAAGTACCTCAGGTTTTAGATGAGGTACACTGGATGATAGAGAATAGAGGGATAAACTTTATTCTTTGCGGCTCCAGTGCAAGGAAATTAAAGAGAGGTCATGCCAATCTATTAGGGGGAAGGGCCTGGCGTTATGAAATGTTTCCGCTTGTAAGCGCTGAACTGAAAAACATTGATCTATTGCGGGTATTGAACCATGGAATGGTGCCGACGCATTATTTACAGCAAGGTCAAGATTATAGAAAGTTTTTAAAAGCCTATGTAGAGGATTATTTAAAAGAAGAAGTTTTTGCAGAAGGTTTAACGCGGAATATTCCTGCTTTTTCGAGATTTTTTGAAGCTTTTGGTTATTCTCACGGTGAGCTTACCAACTATTCTAATATAGCGCGGGATTGCGGTGTAGATTCAAAGACCGTTAAGGAGTATTACCAGATATTAGTGGATACTCTGCTTGCTTTAAGAGTAACGCCTTTTAAAAAAAGACAGTCGCGGCAGGTTATTACTAGAGCCTCCAAATATTATTTTTTCGATGTTGGAGTTGCTGGTTTTTTAAAGAGGCGCAATTTAGAGGAAGAGAGAGGTGAAGAGTTTGGTAAAGCTTTTGAACATTTTATCCTTATGGAGATGGTTGCTTATAGGTCGTATAGCGATAATGAGTTTGAGATAAACTTCTGGAGAACAAAATCAGGTTTTGAAGTTGATTTTGTTCTTGCATCAGGTGAAGTTGCTTTAGAAGTAAAAGGCACTTCCCGTATAGACAAGAATGATTTAAGAGCAATGACTGCTTTTATGGATGAGTATTCTCCTAAGAGGGCTATTGTTGTTTGTAATGAAAGTGAAAAGAGGGTTCACAATAAGATAGAGATAATGCCTTGGGCTAGTTTTCTACATCAATTATGGAATGGAAAGATTATAGGTTAGCAGGATTAACTTGTCTTTAGTTGACTAAAAGCTGAAATAGCAAGAATATATGATAAACTATACTGATGCAGAATAGGACATTTTCAATAGTAATACCGGCTTACAACGAAGAGGATAGGATAGCAGATACTATATCTGAGGTTATTAAGACCTTTGATGATATAGCTCCTTCTCATTATGAGATAGTAGCTGTAGATGATTGCTCAACAGATGATACCTATAAAAGATTAATTGGATTAAAAGAGAGGTACCCTCAGCTTGTTATTGCAAGGAATAATAAGAATTATGGTAAAGGCCGTGCTCTTAAGAAGGCTAATAGGTATTGCAAAGGGGAATATGTTATCTGGATAGATGCTGATTTAGATATCCACCCTTTAGGCATAAAGACGCTCTATGATATTATGCGTATTGATGATGCAGATATAGCAATCGGCTCAAAACTACATCCAAACTCAGTTGTAAACTACCCCTTCAGAAGAAGAATCTTTAGTTATGGATACTATGTATTTATTAGTGTTTTATTTAATTTACCCTGTCATGATACTCAAACAGGGCTTAAGATATTCAAAAAAGAGGTCTTAGATAAAGTTTTTAGGAGAGTCTTGGTTAAGCAGTTTGCATTTGACCTTGAAGTGCTTGTAAATGCAAATCACCTTGGGTATAAGATTACAGAAGGGCCGATTGTGTTAGATACCAAGAGAGAGTATAATAGAATAGGTCTTGGATCAATAATTAAGACGACCCAAGATACGCTGGCTATTTTCTGGCGTCTTCGTATTTTAAAATATTATGACCGTATCGATTATTATCGCCGTAAAGGCATGGCAAAAGAACTTAGAAGAATGCGTTCATAATTGTCTTTCACTTAACTATCCCGATTTTGAGATTATAGTAGTTCCTGATCAGGTCTTTGAGCATGAAAATCCAAATCTCCATATCATTCCTTCATCTAACGTATCTCCGGCTGAAAAGAGGGACTTAGGTGCAAAAGCAGCAGAGGGTGAGATATTAGCCTTTATAGACGATGATGTCTATCCGTCTCTCAATTGGCTGATAAATGCAGTTAAAGGCTTTAAAGACCCTAATATAGCTGCTGTAGGAGGCCCTGCAGTCACTCCGGATAGTGATTCTCTTAGGCAGAAAGCAAGTGGCAAGGTCTATGGGTCTTATCTTGTTAGCGGGCCTTATACTTATCGATACAGGAAAGAGAGAAAAAGGTTTGTAGATGATTATCCAAGCTGTAATCTCCTGATCAGAAAAGAAGTATTTGAAGCATTAGGAGGCTTTGATACTAAGTATTGGCCTGGAGAAGATACAAAGCTATGTCTTGATATAGTCCATAAGCTAAATAGGAAGATTATATATGACCCGGAAGTATTGGCCTATCATCACAGAAGAGAGTTGTTTATTCCTCATCTAAAACAAGTCAAAAGCTATGCCTTACATCGCGGTTATTTTGCTAAGGTTCTTCCGGAGACTTCAAGAAAGTTAGCTTATTTTGTTCCCTCTCTATTTGTTCTGGGGTTAACAGCAGGGGGGCTTTTAAGTCAGTTTAGTGCTGTTATTAGGAGTATATATTTAGGAGTCCTATTTCTATATCTTATATTGGTTAGTTTTTCTAGTAAGGGAGAGAATTTCTTTCTCGTTATAAGAGGCATAGTCTTAACCCATCTGGTCTATGGAGTGTTTTTTATAAAAGGACTGATTAGTTCTAAATTAAAAGAAGAATAGCATTTAATTCACTTGACTTAATGAGTTATATTGTATAATATTTCTTTATATTGATAAAATAGTCAATTTAAAGAAATGAAATTTAAGGATTTTGTTAATTTATACAGCAAATACTCATTGGTAGATTCTAGGACTTTTTCAGTCTATTCCGAGAAACCTCAACATTTAAGACGTCAGGTAAGGGAGTGGGTGCAGAAAGGGTATCTCCTGCCGCTTAAGAGAGGTCTTTATTTATTTAGCGAAGATTATCAGAGAAATAAAATATCTCCTCTATTTATTGCTAATTATATGTGTTCACCTTCTTATATCAGCTTGGGGTATGCTTTGTATTATTATAATCTCATACCTGAAAAGGTTACTGTATTTACTTCTGTAACTACAAAAAAAACTATGGTTTATGATAATTATTTGGCAAGGTTTGAATACCGCTCTATAAAAAAAGACTTATTTTTTGGTTTTAAAGAGATTAAAGATGGAGATTTTTCTATTTTTATATCTCTTCCAGAAAAAGCAATTTTGGATTTCTTTTATTTTAATACTGATATAAAAAGAAGCTTTGATTATTTTGATTCTTTAAGATTTCAGAATTTAGAAATTTTAGATATAAATAGATTTAATTTATTTCAAAAAAAATATTCTAAAAGAGTGCAGAGAATAGCAGATCTATTTGTAGATTACGTGGAATTCTATAAGCAGAAATACAAGGAATTACAATGAAAAATCAATTAAAAGACATTATTGATATAAAATTAAGTAAAGGTGAGAATATAAATAAAATTAGAGAGTTTGTTCAAAAATATTTACTATATGTGTTATACAGAGGAAAGGTGTTCCAAAATTTGGTCTTTACCGGTGGTACGGCTTTGCGGTTTTTGTATGGTATTAGAAGATATTCAGAAGATCTAGATTTTAGCCTATCTTTAAAATCTCAGAATTATGATTTTTTAAAACTGTTGTCTCTGATGAAGAGAGAACTTGACCTAGCAGGATATGATTTGGAGATAAAACATAGTATTGAAAGCAATGTACATAGCGCATTTTTAAAGTTTACCGGATTATTGTATGAATATCAATTATCTCCCCTTAAGGAGGAGAAGTTTTCAATTAAATTAGAAGTAGATACATGTCCTCCCTTAGGAGGCAAAGAAGAGGTGGATACTTATAATTCGGGTTTCATGTTTTCTATCCTGCATTTTGATTTAGCATCTTTATTTGCCGGAAAACTCCATGCTTTATTATGCCGTCGATTTACTAAAGGCAGAGATTGGTATGATTTATTGTGGTATTTAACAAAATTTGAAAATATAGAGCCCAATTTTACTATGCTTAACAATGCTATTAAGCAGACATGCAGAGAAGATATTGGTTTTATTAGTCAGGATAATTGGAAGGAAAAATTAGAAAAAGAGATTAAAATACTAGAGATAGAGAAGGTTAAAAATGATGTTTATATATTCTTGGAAGATAAAAGTGAAATTAACCTCTTAAATAAAGAGAATTTGCTTAAATTGTTAAGTAAAAAAGATTATTGAAGGCCGTAGCATTGTTTCGTCTGGCTTCGTATTTTCTATTAGCACGAGTATTTTAATACTTGACTTTTTAAATAATCGTACTAAAATACAATTATGATTCAGAGAGACCTGTTTTCAGACTTAAAAGACCATCTTTTCAAGA
This sequence comes from Candidatus Kaelpia imicola, assembly GCA_030765505.1. Classification (NCBI taxonomy): domain Bacteria; kingdom Pseudomonadati; phylum Candidatus Omnitrophota; genus Candidatus Kaelpia; species Candidatus Kaelpia imicola. The sequence goes on from JAVCCL010000017.1 coordinate 10,290, forward strand.
AAGAGATAAGCTTTATTATTGGTCCTAGGCAGGCAGGAAAGACAACCTTAATGCTTCTTTTGAAAAATTATCTTGAGAAAGAAGGAGAGAGGACGCTATTTTTAAATCTGGATGTAGAGACTGATAAGCAGTTCTTTATCTCTCAGGAAAACCTGATAGCAAAGATTAAGTTAGAACTTGGAGAAGATAGAGGTTTTGTCTTTATAGATGAGATTCAGAGAAAGAAGGATGCAGGTATTTTCTTAAAGGGCATCTATGACCAGAACTTACCGTATAAATTAATTGTATCTGGTTCAGGCAGTGTTGAGTTGAAAGAGAAGATACATGAGTCTCTATTAGGCAGGAAGAGAGAATTTTTGCTGTCTG
>JAVCCL010000018.1 GCA_030765505.1 Candidatus Kaelpia imicola
ATACATCTTTGCCTTCTTCGGGAGTAATAAATCCATAACCTTTTTCGTTACTGAACCACTTTACTGTTCCTTTCATACTGGTAAAACCTCCTTTTTTAAATTTGCAGTCAATAGAGGGATAAAAAAACGCAAGGGAGATAGAATGCTCACCTTGCGGACTGATATTTTACTCTCCTCATCACTACAGTTGGGATTCTACAGTATTAGTCATAGTTAGTCAAGGTATTTGTTATTCTGTGTCAAACCAATTAGAGATAGTTATAGTTTTTACCAAGAAATTTATCTATTCGTCCGTTCTCCTATCCTTAGGCAAGATAAAACTCTATAGATAGTAGTTGCCGAACCTCTTACGTATAGTGTTTATTAAAAACAAGAAAATAAAAGTCCTTCTCTTTTGATACTGCTGGAAAACGTTGAACTTTTGTGGTTTGGTATGTACAATAGGTATGTTTTAGAGATTATTATTTAAGTAAATTGTCTTGAATCAGGAGGGAGAGAATGGACAAAGAGAATGTTATTAATGAAAAAAAATTGCATATTGAAGTACAGAAAAAATTTATTCCTTATCTTAAGGCAATGCTTGGTATTCATGGGGGTAATTTAATTTCTGCATTTGTATATGGCTCTGCTGCAGGGGGAAATTATATTCCTAAAGTTTCTGACATTAATTCAGCTTTTGTATTTAAAGATCTTAAGTTCTCGATATTTAAAAATAGTCTGAATGTAGTTTCTAAAGGAATTTTTAAAAAAATAGCTGCGCCTTTATTTCTGACCAAAGACTATATTAACTCTTCTTTAGACGTTTTTCCAATAGAATTCCTGGATATGAAAGAAAATCATATTCTCTTACACGGTGAGGATATTCTCTCTGGGTTGGAGATTAAAGGTGAGCATATCCGTCTTTTCTGCGAACAGCAAATCAAAGGAAAATTAATCAGAATTCGTCAGGCATATTTAGAGATAGGTCTTAAGAGAAAAGGTTTAGAGGCTTTATTAAAAGAATCTCTTAATTCACTGATTCCTATTTTCAGAAATTTAATTCGATTAAAAGAGAAACAGCCTCCAATTGATAAAGCAGAGATTATCGGGCAGCTTTGTCAGATATTTGGGCTTGATGAAAATGTGTTTTTACCAATCTATAAGGATTCTGCAAATGATGAAAAGATAGCCAAGCAGGATGTAGTTGTTTTTTTGGAAAAGTATTTAAGCCAGATTGAAAAATTAACAGGCATAGTAGATAAGTTGTAATAGAAGATATGGGTAAAATTTCTAAATACGTTTTGGTTCCTATTTTTTTCTACATGTTGTTTTCTTTTATGAGCTTTGCGGGAGATGCGGTGTCTATTCCATCCCGTGGACAGGATTATGTAAATGATTTTGCGGGACTACTAAATTATTCTGATAAAGTTACTATAGCCAGGTTTGCTGCTGAGTTGGAGAAAAAAACTACAGCACAGATAGCTGTTGTAACTATTAAAACAGCCAAACCAGAAACCATACAAGGTTTTTCTGTAAGACTTTTTGACCAATGGAAAATTGGACAAAAAGGGGAGGATAACGGGATATTGCTTTTGATGGCGGTTGATGACCGTAAAGCGTGGATTACAACAGGTTATGGCCTCGAGGGAGCAATTCCGGATCTAATTGCCAATAAAATTGTTCGGGATGTAATGATTCCTTATTTTAAGCGCGGGCAATATTCCGAAGGTATTACAAAGGGTGCGGTTGCTATTATTAGTCTTGTTGCCAAAGAATATGATGCTGAAATAACCGGGCAGGAAACACAGGTCTATCAGACGGTACATCGTAAGAAAAGTGGTTTAGAAGTTATCTTCACAATATTGCTTCTTCTTTTCGTTATAAGCATGCGCTCTGGGCTTCTGGGGTATTTTCTGATAGGTTCAATGATAGGGGGACGTAGACGAGGCGGTTATTGGCATGGGGCTGGATTGGGCGGTTCTGGTGGAGGGTTTAGCGGAGGTTTTGGAGGTTTTGGAGGCGGTATGACCGGAGGAGGAGGCGGAGGCGGCGGCTGGTAACCAATAAATAATTTAAAGGAGTGATGAAATGAAAAAGATTTGGATTGTCTTAGGCGTTCTCGCAGTTTTAGCTGTTATGCTTTTTAGCTGGTATAGGAATGGTTATAATCAGGCTATTGCCAAAGATGAAGAGGTAAAATCAGCTTGGGCACAAATTGAAAACCAGCTGCAAAGAAGAAATGATTTAATCCCCAATCTTATAAATACTGTTAAAGGTTTTGCTTCCCAGGAAAAAGAAATCTTTACAGAAGTGACCCGCTTAAGAAGTCAATGGGGTAAGTCTGCTTCTATTGAAAGCAAAATAGAAAATGCTAATGCAATGGGCGGAGCGCTGTCACGCCTTCTATTAGTTGCCGAGAACTATCCTCAATTAAAATCAAACGAGAACTTTTTGGCGCTGCAGGCGCAGTTAGAAGGTACGGAGAATAGAATTGCTGTTGAGCGCATGCGTTACAATCGTGCGGTCAAAGATTTCAATCGGTTTCAACGTTTATTCTTTGGCCGGTTTTTTTCCGCGCAAGCCGGCGTTACTGAGCCAGCAGTATACTTTGAAGCTGAGGAATCTGCTTCTGAAGTTCCTGTGGTCAAGTTCGATTAAACTGCACTGTATTTGATGAGCTGGTATGTTTTGTTAATCGCCTCAACACCATTGACGGAGAAAGGGATAAATATATGGGATTGCTATCGCTTTTATTTAGAGATCCAATAGCGTTTTTTTTGTTAGTTCCGCTGCTTCTTTATTCGGTTATTGCTCATGAGGTGGCGCACGGTTGGATTGCTTCGCTGTTTGGCGATAATACGGCAAAGTATTCCGGTAGATTATCGTTCAACCCAAAGTCTCATATTGATCCAATGGGGATGCTTGCGCTTTTTATTGTAGGGTTTGGCTGGGCAAAGCCGGTGCCTGTTGACTATAGAAACCTGAATAGTTCCCGCCGGGCTATTATTGCTGTCTCTTTGGCAGGGTGCGTGACGAACATACTTATTGCAACTGTTGCGATATTTTTGCTTCAGTTTCAAATCTTTCAAGCAAATCATTTCTTTGCGCCGGCGCTTTTAATTACCGCAAGAATAAACATTATATTGGGAGCGTTCAACTTGATTCCTATTCCTCCTTTGGATGGGTCCCGGGTGCTTATGGAATTTCTTCCCCTTAACGTCAGGTATAAACTTGCCAGGCTTGAACCCTACGGGTTTTTCATAATTATTATTTTGCTTTGGACGGGAATGTTAAGCCCTGTAATTACATTTATTCAAAGCATTATTCTTGGATTAATCGGGATGCTATTGAGTTTTATCAGATAATCAAAAATTGGAAAAGAGTGATGAAGCTTTTTAATAAGGAAAAAACAAAAATTGGTTTAGCATTAGGCAGTGGCGCAGCAAGAGGCTTAGCACATATAGGAGTGTTAAAGGCGCTGATAGAATAAAATGTATCTATAGATATGATAGCAGGCTCAAGCATAGGAGCGCTTGTCGGAGCCTGTTATGCAGGGAAGGGAGAGATAGCAAGCCTTGAGGAGATAATACTAAAGACTGATTGGAAGAAATTAGTTCGATTGGCAGATCCTAATTTAGCATTTATGCTTAAAGGATTTATCCATGGCGAAAAGGTTAAAGAGCTTCTACTGACCATTATTGGAGATATAGATTTTAAAGATTTAAAAATTCCATTAGCAGTAGTTACTACGGATGTTAATACAGGAGAGGAGGTAGTAATAAAAAAAGGTTCTGTAATTGAGGCGGTAAGAGCAAGTATTTCCATGCCTGTTGTGTTTATGCCTGTAAAATTTAAAGATAGATTTTTGATAGATGGAGGAGTGGTAAATCCTATTCCGGTGAATGTGGCTAAGAATATGGGTGCAGAGATTGTCATTGCTTGTAATGTAATCCGTAAGCTTCAAAGAAGCAAAACGCTTGATTCTGTAAAAAAGCGAAAACTATCTACATCAATTTTCAAACCAGAAACTAAAAATGAGACTTTAGTGATATTTCACGATAAAATCAATAGATTTATTCAGGAGAATAAAAAATCGGTAGATGTTTTTAAATCTAAAATTCATAAGAGGGTGCAAAAAATAGACCTGAATACTCCCAATGTATTTAAGGTTATAATTCAGGCGATTTATGCTATGGAATATGAAATAGCAAAGGCAAAAATAAAAGAAGCGGATATAATAATAACTCCTGACGTACAACAGATTGCCGTATTGGATTTCTATCGAGGAAGAGAAGCAATAGCAAAAGGATATAAAGCGGCAAGGGATGCTATCTCTGGAAACCGTCTCAAAGTATAGTTATAGTCCATCTATGTTGTTTATTGAGAATAAAACATACTGGATATAGAAATCTTTAATTCTACGCAGGATTTTTAAATTGATGGTTTTTATTCCAAGGAGTATCATTTACCTTTAGACAGTAAAGTTTTGTAAGGAGAGAAAGAGAGTTCTCATAATTGGGAGTTTTAAGGCAAAGAGGCAAAAGACGGCATTAAGCAAGGAGGTTTTTAATGTCTAAATTGATATTTAAAAATTACGGCGGCAGCTACCAGCTTAGAATTCAAAATGCTCAGGATTTGGAGAAGATTCAGGTTCTTGATGATGCGCATTGGGCAGCTACCAGCATTCCAATTGACAGTCTCAATTGCGATTGTGCATTTGCCTCTTATGTAGATACAGATAAAAATGGCCGCATAAGGACTAACGAGCTTAGGGCGGCTTTAGTATGGTTATTTCGATTTCTTGCCAATCGCAGTCATCTCTCCGAAGGCACTGAGATACTAAACTTAGAGGATATTGATATTAGTCACCTCCAAGGTCAAAAATTAAAAGCTTCAGCAGAGTTAATTTTAACCAATCTTAACTCTCTAAACACACAGGAGATTAGCTTAGCTCAGGTACGGGATGTACAAAGCATTATGGCTAACATGGCGAATAATGGTGATGGTATTATTCCTCCTGAAGTCACAACTGACTTTGATCTGTCTCAATTCATCACCTCGGTCATGGAGACTGCAGGTTCTACTTTAGATATCTGCGGTAAGCCGGGGATTAACCAAGAGCAGCTTGAGATATTCTTCCAGGAGGCTGAAAGTTATCTTGCATGGCAAAAAAGGGGAGAGATTCCTAAAGGAGATAAAACTACAGAGATTATGTTTTGGGGAACCGAAACGCCGCAAGCTTATGAGTCGATGGTTAACTTAGAATGGAAGCTTGACCAATATTTTGCACAGTGTGCAATGGTCAAGTTCGATAAACGGGCGATAGTCCAGATGCAGCTTCGCCAGAAGGAGCTTGAGGAAATCGATTTTAGGGATAAGTCAATAATGGAATCCCAGCTTAAAGACGCTCCTCTGGCTTTACCGAATCCAGAAGGTATTCTGGATTTAGAGGCGATGATCAATCCCGAATATGTTGAGTGCCTGTTTGAATTTAGGGAGAAGGTTCTAAAGCACGCCCTTGGAGAGCCGGTTAAGCAGTTTACTGAAAAACAGTGGAATAAGGTAAAAGATATTTTTATTCCATATAGAATATGGTTAAAAAGTAAGCAGGGTGTGAAAGTAGAAAAGCTGGGTCAAGAGAGACTGCGTACCTATCTTAAGGGACCGTACAGGCGAGAGGCGAGTGAGTTGATTGCAAAGGATCTGGCTGCGGCTGATGATTTAAACCAGCTACATAATTTGGAAAAACTGATTCTTTATCAGAGATGGTTAATGGAACTGGCGAACAATTTTGTCAGTTTTACAAATTTTTATTCTCCTCAACATCGTTCCCTCCTTGAAATGGGGAGATTAGTAATTGATGGCAGGGAGATGACTTTTACAATGAAAGTTCAGGATAGACTCTCCCATAAAAAAATAGCAAAAAACAGCTTTATCTACCTGCTCTATTTGGAGATTACCGGCCGTCAGGAGAAAGATATTAAATTTGAGATTGTGATTGCGGTAACTTCTGGGAGCACAGGCCGATTGCGTATCGGTAAACGCGGTATCTTTTTTACCATAGACGGTATAGAGTGGGATGCTGAGGTAGTAGATGTTGTGGAAAACCCTATCAGTCTCTGGGAATCAGTGAGAGCACCTTTTAAGCAAATTACTAATCTGGTGAAAAAACAGATAGATAAATTCAGTAAATCCCGTCAAGATAAATTGGAAACAGCCATCTCTTCTCCTGGAGGGTCAGGTATAGTACGCGATCTCTTATTAGGCGGAGGTGTGGCTATTGCAGTTCTTGGTTCGGCATTTGCTTATATTACTAATGTACTTTCTCAGGTCAAACTGGTTCATATTTTGGGTATGTTAGCGGGGGTAGGGGGTATTATCTTATTGCCGGGTATGATTATAGGTTTCACCAAGATATGCAAACGGGATATGAGTGTTCTTTTGGAAGCATCGGGTTGGGCGGTAAATGTACAGATGCGGTTAAATACTACCTTAGGGCGGCTTTTCACCCATACGCCATGTTTGCCGAAAGGTACATCTAGAGAACGAAGAGATGTAGCGGTACAGTTTGTAAAAAAGCTTGGTTATACTTCCTTCTACCCAAAAAAGTTGTTTATGATAGTTTTAATTATTACTTTTATTATCCTTTGCTTGATATTGTTTCTGGGTACATATTCTGAACCAAAGTCATTATTTAACATTTTTAAGTAGTGGATTTGTCCCAATAGAAGAGGGTAAGATATACCGCTTCAGTAAAGGTGGGGTTCAATATTTCGTTTGAAAATTTTTTAAAATAATATTTGTTGCTTTTATCATCCCTCCCCTTTTTTTCTTAAAATATTAGAATATCTTTTGTATGATTTTAGATTATCGAAAACCATCAGTTGGTTTTAAATATCTATCTAATGCAGATGTTCTGTGTTATTTATGTTACAATATTTAGAAATGAGAAACCTTTATTCGGACTATACCCAGAATATTCTTTGGTTAATAGAAGAGAGTAAATGGGCAAGAAAGCTGCAAAGTATACGGGAAGCCCAGTTTACTCTGGGGAACGGTTATTTGGGTATCAGGGGGATTTATGAAGAGATTCCTTATGATTGCCATCCCGGTACTTATATTGCCGGAATTTACGATAAGATGGCTGCCCAGGTTTCGAAAATAGTTAATTTACCCAATCCTATTAGTTTTAAACTTACCGTGAAGGGGGAGAAACTCGATGTTATTGCCATGGATGTTCTTAGGCACAAAAGAACTCTTAATATGAAAAAGGGGGTATTACTCAGACATACTATATATAAAAATAGTAAAGGTAAGAATTTTGACTATCAATCGTTACGTTTTGTTTCCCAGCTGGATAAAAATATCGGTGTTATACAGGTTGCATTCACCCCTCTTAATGCAGGGTGTGAGGTTGATATCAGTACGAGTATCGATACCGCTGTTACTAATGTAGGTGCGGTAGCTGAGGGGAGACGGAAGCATTTCCGGGTTAAAGAACTGGGTCAGCATCGAGGGACTGAGTATCTTGTCGCAGAGGCTTTGGAGAAAAAATATTCGATAGTCTATTGGTCTGGATTGTACTATCAAGTTAATGGTAGAAAAATAATTGCCAGAGATAATATATTTCGTTTGAAGGTTAAAAAAAATCAGACTGTTGTATTTACCAAAATTTTTTGCATTAAACATTTTAATCACAACAATGATTATACTGCCCAGAAGAATGATGCCTTTGAAATTTTTTATACCGCTTTTCGGACTGGATTCAATATCTTGTTGAAAAACCATATAACTGCCTGGGAACGGTTATGGAGGAGAGCGGATATTGTTATTGAAGGAAGAGCAAATATTCAGCAAAAACTGCGCTTCAATATTTATCATATGCTTATCTGCGCTCATTGCAACCAGGGGTTTTCGAGTATTGGAGCGCGGACCTTAAGCGGAGAGGGTTACCGCGGACATATCTTTTGGGATGCGGAAATCTTTCTTCTCCCTTTCTATCTATTCACTTTTCCTCAAGTAGCGAAAAATATGCTGCTCTACCGCTATCAAAGGCTTGATCAGGCGCGGGCAATTGCCAAAAGAGGAGGTTTTCAAGGAGCTCAATTTCCCTGGGAATCGGCAGGAACAGGGGAAGAAGAGACTCCCGAATGGGCTAGAGATATCGACAGAACAATTATCAAGATTCATACCCATGAAATGGAACATCACATCAACGCCGATATATCCTATGCTGTTTACAGATATTATATTGCAACAGGAGATGTAAAATTTATCGAGAAATATGGCTGTGAAATGCTTGTAGAGACGGCGCGGTTTTGGGCCTCGCGTGTTCAGTGGAATGAGAAAAAACAGAGATATGAAATCAGGCATGTTATCGGTCCCGATGAGTTTCATATCGACGTTAATAATAATGCTTTTACCAATATGATGGCAAAGTGGAATTTGCTCAGTGCCTATAAAACGTGCAATATGCTTAAGAAAGATTCTGATTTCTATACCTTATTGAAAGCCAAACTGAATCTTAAAGAGCAGGAAGTAAAGTCATGGAAGAAAATTGCTTCTAAAATATGTGTCCTCAGCAACAAAAAAAATGTCATTGAGCAGTTTGGTGGTTTTTTCAAATTAAAAAAGATTATTTTATCCAGGTTTGACGAAAATGGAATTCCTCTGATACCTGCTAAATTAAAAGCGAAAGATTTTGGGAAGACTCAGATAATAAAACAGGCTGACGTATTGATGCTTATTACGCTTTTGAACGATATTTTCAGCAAAAAAACAAAATTAGCGAATTATAAATTTTATCTTCCCAGGACAGTGCATCGTTCCTCCTTAAGTGTTGCGACACATGTTATAAACGCCTGTGAAGTCAGGGATCTACATAGGGCCAATGAGCTGTTCAATGTTGCTTTAAATACGGATATAAGCAATCTTTACGGTAATACTTCCGAGGGAATTCATGCTGCTTCTCTGGGAGGAAGCTGGCAGGCGATAGTGTTTGGTTTTGCCGGAGTTAAGATTAAAAGAGAGAAATTATTTATCAATCCTTACCTGCCGCGTTCATGGCAGAAGTTAAATTTTCATCTGGCCTGGAGAGGAAGTTTGATTAATTTAGAAATGACTAATGAGATAATCAAAATAAAAGTTTCTTCTTCCCGGCTCAAAGATATAGAGATAGGTATTTTTGATAAATTAGGTTCCTTTAGAACTAATAGAGTCTATACTTTCAAACGTTCTATTGAGGGTTATAAAAAAGAGGATTATTACTGATGAAGAAATTGAATATTGCGCAGTTCCATTGGGGGTTTCCTCCTATTATTGGCGGGGTAGAGACTCATCTTACGATTATTTTACCTCAGATGGTAAAATTAGGTCATTGTGTGAGTCTACTTACGGGTTCGGTCGAAGGGGTTGAAGGAAGATATAAATATCAAGGTGTGGATATTTACCGCGATCCTCTTATGGATTTAAACTGGCTTTATAAGAGAGGTTTAAGCGGACTGGAGGAGGAAATCAATAAAGCTTTTACTGCTTTTTTCGACGAATCGCAGCCGGATATTATTCATGTGCATAATATGCATTATTTCAGTTCGATTCATATAAAGTTAATAGAGCGTTCAAGTAAAGAGAGGGGTATTCCTCTTATTCTCACTGCGCATAACGTTTGGGATGAGCTTCTGTTTTTAGAGCTTTGCCATAAAATTGACTGGTCGCATATAATTGCAGTGAGCCATTTTATTAAAAAAGAGCTTATCGGAATAGGAGTGGATGATACTAAAATTACAGTTGTGCATCATGGGATAGATCAAGATAAGTTCAAATCCGGTGTGGATACGACAAATATATTAGAGAAATATCCGCAATTGAAGGGTAAAAAAATTATATTTCATCCGGCCAGAATCGGTCTAGCTAAGGGGTGTGATACCAGTATCAAGGCAGTCAATATTCTTAAAGATATGGTCTCGGATGTGATGTTGGTTTTGGCTGGTTCAAAGAATATTGTTGACTGGGGAGGAACTCAGCAGAAAGATATTGCTTACCTGGTGAATCTTATCAAGCATTTTAATATTGAAGAGAGTGTTTTGATAGATATGTATACCTTGGATGAAGTAAAAGAGCTGTATGAGATAAGCGATGTCTGCCTTTACCCTTCTACAGCTTCAGAGCCTTTTGGGTTGACTATGCTGGAAGCTATGGCAATGGCAAAGCCGATAGTTGTTACCGAAATGGGTGGTATGCCGGAAATTATTGATGATGGAATAAATGGATTTGTTGTTCCTGTGAGAGATTTTGAGGCTCTGGCTGCAAAAACGTATCAATTGCTGAAAAATGTAAAATTAAAAAAAAGATTTGGCTATACCGGAAGACAGATAGTCGAAGCTCGGTATACAAAAGAGAAGGTAACACAGGAGACGCTTTCAATCTATAAGAAAGCATTAAACACTGTAAACTAGAAACAGCTTTAGGATGGTATGGTAAGAACAAAAATTATTGCTACCTTAGGTCCGGCAAGCAGTTCTGAGACAATATTAAGAAAAATGTTTACCAGCGGTCTTGATGTAGCACGTTTGAATTTTTCCCACGCTACGCACTCCGATCATTTAGAAAAGGTCAAACTTATTCGTGCCCTCAATAAAAAAATGAAGCGGGCGATAAAAATAATGCAGGATTTAGAGGGGTACCGCATACGAGTGGGGAAGTTGATTGAGCCGCTTCAGTTAAAGAGGAGAGAACAGTTTTATTTCACCCAGGAAGATATTATGGGTAATGAGAAAGAGGTACCATTCGATTATCAAGGTTCATTAAAATTAATTAAGATAGGTACTTTAATTTATGTTGATGACGGTAAAATAACACTGGAAGTTAAATCTATTGAAAAAAGACGTCTCAAGGTAAAAGTTCTTCTCTCAGGTATACTTAGGGAGCATAAAGGGGTAAACATTCCTGATGTAAAATTAGATTTTGAGTCACTGACTCAAAAAGACAAGAGGGATCTGGAGATTGCAATAATACATAAGTTTGATTATCTTGCCCAGTCGTTTGTAAGGGGAGCTCACGACATAAAATTACTCAAAAGTATTGTTAAACCAAGGCATGCCCAATGTAAAATATTTGCCAAAGTGGAAAGCAGGGAGGCTCTTGCCAACATAGAAGAGATAATAGCTGAAGCTGACGGTATTATGGTTGCACGCGGCGATTTAGGAATTTGCATTCCTATCTATCAAGTTCCTGTAGTTCAGAAAAAGATTATAGAGATGTGCTGCCTAAAAGGAAAGCCGGTGATTGTAGCTACGCAGATGCTTGAAAGCATGACCGAAGAGCGTCTTCCTACAAGAGCCGAGGTAAGCGATGTTGCAAATGCTATTTTAGATGGAGCGACGCATCTGCTTCTTTCAGGCGAGACAGCCGTAGGTAAACACCCCCATAGGGTGATTAATATGATGAATAAAGTTATCAAATATACAGAGAGTTACAAAAATAGATTGAAAGATTGTTAGTGAGAAAGGTTTTGGCAGAACTAAGGAATAAAAAGTGAAAATCCTTTTAGGGGCGGTTCTTTTTATTATCATTTTCTTAATAGGTATCAGATATATTGAAAGACGTGATATATATTTTCCTGTAAGAGAGATTTTTACTTCACCAGAGATAATTGGATTGCCGTATCAAGAGATTTATTTTCAGACAGTTGATAATAAACGATTAAATAGCTGGTTCATCCCTAATGATGAGGCAAAATTCACAGTTATTTTTTGCCATGGCAACGCAGGTAATATCAGCCATAGAATAGAGAAGATAGGGTTATTACATAAATTAGGCCTCAATATATTTATTTTTGATTATCGGGGTTATGGAAAAAGCCAGGGTTCACCTTGTGAGCCAGGTTTATATAAAGATGCAGTCGCTGCCTATAGTTACCTGGTTAAGGAACGTAGAATTTCAGAAGATAATATCATTCTTTATGGAGAGTCTCTCGGCGGAGCCATTGCTATTAATCTGGCACATAGAGTTAGAGTACGGGCGTTGATTACAGAAGGGACATTTACATCAATCAGAGATATGGCCAAAATAACATATCCATTTCTTCCTTATTTTATATTTTCAAGCAGCTTTAATTCTATTTCTAAAATAAGGGAAGTTAAGTGTTTGAAATTAATTATTCATAGCATAGATGATGAGATTGTACCATTTTATTTAGGAGAGAGATTGTCTGATGCTGCGAAATCGCCAAAGAAATTTCTTAAAATAAGAGGTTTTCACAATACAGCTTTTTTAGACTCGGAGGAGCAATTTGTCGAAGGCATAAAAGTTTTTTTAGATGATTTGTGAAAGATAATAAATAGAAGAACAAATAACAGTCGATGCCTATTTATAGACCTAGTATTTGGAGATAATACTATAGCAAATATTTGCGTGGAGAGCTAATTGATTTAACCAGTTGTAATTGAGAAGGTTGCAACTGGTTTTTGTTTGGGATAAAATTAGAGAGTAAGAGAAAACCCTATAAGATAAGTCAAAAACACCTCTGTTTATGATAGGTAAATTATTTATGATGAAAAAAGTTCAAAGAAAAACAGGGTTCATGCAAAAAATAGGATTTATTATTTTTGGCGTTATATTGTCTCTATTCTTTCTTGAAATATTATTGTATACAGGAGGATTTTTAATAACATCGATTAAAGAGTATAAGAATAAAAAAGCTTTTTTGAAAAAAGCCGATTATTGTGTTCTCTGCTTAGGAGAGTCTACTACGGATAGGCAATGGCCGGTGTTTCTTGGAGAGATTTTGAATAATCAAAATACTGGCGTAACGTTTAAAATAGTAGATAAAGGAATGACTGCGGTAAACACAAGACTCATTGCAGCTCGTTTAGAAGAATATTTGAATATTTATAACCCCGATATAGTAGTTACAATGATGGGAATAAACGATGGAACTGCGATTGTCGAAAATAATAGAGCTGCTTCAAAGCCTCTATTTTTTCTTAAACAACTTAAAGTATACAAGTTAGTAGATCTGTTATTGAAATATATTAGATATACCTTTAATTTTGATGGGCAGATAAACGAAGAAGAGAGGCTTAAGGGGAAAATTGCTCAATATCCGCTTAGCTACAACACCTATGCCGAATTAGGTTATTATTATTGGAGAGACGGAAGGTCAGGAGATGCAGAAAGAATGCTGAAAAAAAGTATCGAACTTGGTCCTAAAAATGATATGGCATATGCTGCGTTAAGCTCTTGCTATCTGCACGAGGGTAGGATGGAAGAAGGGGAAACTGTAGCTCGAAAAGCAATAGAGATTAATCCTATGAACAAAACAGGCTTTGTGACTTTAGGATGGTGTTTATTAAATCAAGGAAAGCATAAAGAAGCAGAAGAGCTATTAAGAGAGTCTGTTGATCTGCCTTCTTGCGGTGCAGAAGCATATTTTGCGTTGGGGATGTGTTATATTAATCAGAAAAAATATGAAGAGGCGTCAAAATTGTTTAAACAAGCGATTATTGATTTTCCCAATAATGATAGATTTTACAGCTCTTTAGCCGATTGTTATTATAATTTGGGACAGGAGAGACTCTCAGAAGAACATAAAAAACAGTCGTACGTAGTAAGAAGACAGACATATAATCCTGTAACATACTTGAACTATAATAAGTTAAAAATTATTCTTGCCGGGAAAGGTGTGTATTTTATATGCGTACAATATCCTATGATGAATATAGAATCATTAAAAAAGATGCTTAGGCCTAATGAAGGAATTATTTTTGTTGACAATGAGATGCTTTTTAAAAATGCAACAGAAGAAGAAGGATATGATGAATATTTTACAGATAGCTTTGCTGGAGATTTTGGTCATTGTACGGTTAAAGGCAATAAGCTGTTGGCAGAAAATATTGCAAAGGTTATATTAAAGGAATTATTTTAAAAAAATATAAGTTTTATATAACTCATCAGTTTCTTCAATAGAGAGCCAGTTGCAAAACTTATTCAACCTGGGAAGCTATATATCGGTAAGTTTTTTTATTAAACTTCTTCTGCTGATAGCAAATATAAGATATAAACTTGGTTAAATCTTTATAATGTTGTAATATGTAGAAATGAAAATAATAACAAGAGTATTATCAATAGATGATCTTAAACAGATGGCCGATACCATGTTTGGAAATTTAGTGAAGGCTGTTGTTGATGTCGATAAAGAATCTATTGCTGTTGATGCTGAACTTCATTCTGATTTAGAAGCATTGCTCATTAAAGATGGTTCAAAACAGAAGAGTCTTTGGGGGATCAATTTTTATCTAGAGATAGAAGGGGATGATTTTATTGAATTTGATTCTATGATTAATATTCGTCCATCTCAGGGCAATGTAATTCGAGGGGTAAAAGATGAAATAGTCCGTCAAAAGATAATTGAAATTGTTGGCAGGTGGATTAAAAAATGAATATCCAACATAAAAAACTTGCTTCCGGGGGTTGGAAACAATTGTCATTTTTTGAACAGATGGCAAATATCGGAAGTGAGGTAGAACGTGCTCTAAATTGGCAAGTGAAACATAATACCGAATATTGCAGGCAGGCTTTTGAACGAGCCCTTGAATTAATAGATTTGACTTTAGACAATAGCGCGATTTTTACTCGTCTTAAAGAAGTTGCTCGTTTACGTGAAGCAATTGTGGATTATTTTTATGGGACGAATCAGTTTATGTCTACTGAAGCATCATGGAGGAAATATTTTTTAGCTTTTACTTATGCTGCACGTAGAGGCCGTTAATATCTCTCTATCCATAATTAAGTTAGTAAAGATTTATTCTTAATTAGAGATAGTTCTATACAAAGAGTTATAATTGCAACTTTTAAAATAGTCTCTTTATCAGGAGAGGTTTTTTATATCTATTCAGTGTTAAGATGATTATAATACTGAACTTATAAATATTAGTATTAAAATAAATATTAAAGAAGAGCTGTTACTAAAAGGGAGTATCTTTCATATGAAAATAGGAATCATCGGCTTACCTCAAGCAGGAAAGAAGACTATATTTAAACTATTAACAGGGTATAAATTTTCTGAGAAAGATTTAACAGTCAATAAAGTTATAAAAGGTTTTACTCAGATAAGAGATCCCAGATTTGATTTTCTGTCCAATCTGTATAAACCTAAAAAACAAGTAAGGGCAAAGATTGATATTGAATTACTATCCAGGGTAGATCCAGACTCTATTAGGCAGGGCGATATATTTGAAAATATTGCTGAGTTTGATGCTGTCTGTCATATAGTTAGAGCATTTAAAGACGACTCTGTCTATCATATAGATGGTTCGGCGGATCCAAGACGTGATATTGAGAATATCAATTCTGAGTTAGTGCTGCACGATCTTCTCTTTATTGAAAAAAGAATCGAGCGTATTGATGAAGCTGCAAAGAGAGTTAAAGATGAGAGAGCATTAAAAGAGAGAGAGCTGCTGCTAAAACTTAAAGACCATTTAGAGAGAGAGCTGCCCTTGCGGTTATTTGATTTAACCGAACAAGAATTAGGTCTAATCTCAAGCTATCCGTTTATTACACTGAAAAAGATGATAGTCGTTCTAAATATCTCTGAAGATAATCTTAGCGATGAGTCTAATATCGAGAAACTGCAGCAAGACTATATTGACATTATGCAGGTATCTGCTAAGGTTGAGTCTGAGATTGCCGCTCTGGACTCCGAAGCTGAAAGAGAGGAGTTTTTGGGAGCCCTTGGAGTTAAAGAGCTGGCGGTGGACTCTCTCACCAGGTTATGTATAAAGGCATTAGATTTGATATCATTCTTTACTGTTGGTTCTGATGAGGTCAGGCAGTGGTTATTACGCAAAGGGTATTTAGCGCCTCAAGCAGCAGGTCTGATACATAGCGACCTAGAGAAAGGTTTTATTCGTGCCGAAGTCATGAAATACGATGATATTTATTCTTTAGGCACCGAAGCAGAGCTTAGGCAAGAAGGCAAGATATATCTAAAAGGTAAAGATTATATTATCAAAGACGGTGATATAGTAGATATAAGGTTTAATATCTAGAGATTACAGGTTCTTCCAGTATATGTTCCTACCCGTTGTAGAAGACTATTTTTTAGGTTCTGATTTTTTGAGTAGTTGATAATATTCGCTTTCCGTTGTTAAGAGCATTATGGTATTTTCGTCTATAGTATTCTTATATGTGTCTAATGTCTTAATGAAGGCGTAGAACTCCGGATCTTCTTCGTAAGCCTGGGCATAGATCTTTGTTGATTCAGCATCAGCCTGACCTTTGATCTTCTGTGCTTCGCGGTAGGCTTCAGATCCTATCTTCTTAAGTTCTTTTTCCATCAATCCTTCAACCTTTGCGCGTTGGCCTCGTCCTTCAGAGCGGTACTGTTCGGCGGCACGCTTTCTCTCTGCGATCATCCTGTCATAGACTTTTTTTCTGACTTCGGTTACATAGTTTACGCGTTTGATGCGCAGGTCTATAAGTTCAATGCCATACTGAACGACTGTAGGTTTTGCCTTTTGGAATATTATATTTTCTAGGTTTCTACGGCCAAGCTCTATTCTTTCAATAACCTCTTTGCTCTTTGTCACATCTTCATCTTTGATGAGGTTATCTATGATGGTATTGGAGTTACGGACCGTCTCTACCAGAAGATGGCCTGTTACAGCATCTCTAGTGGCGGAGTTAATAATATCATCAAGTCTTGCATGGGCAAGGCTCTCACTGCCTACCGACTCTAAGAATTTTAAAGGATTATTTATTCTCCAGCGGGCTGTTGTATCTACCCAGATATATCTTTTATCTTTAGTTGGAATCTGGTTGGCGTCACCATCCCATTCCAGGATTCTCTTTTCGAAGTAGCGTGCCTGTTGAATAAAAGGTTTTTTAAAATATAGCCCTGCATCTACTATTTCGGCTATAGGTCTGCCAAACTGGGTAATTACAACCTGTTTAGTCTCATCAACAGTATAAACAACTCCGGAGATGAACATTATTATTACTAAGACAACAATCGAGATAAGCACCTTTGTCATTATCTTTACCATTACTGGCCTCCTTCCTTTCTTATATTAAACAATGGCAGCAGCGATGACTGCTCGGAATCAATTATATATTTCTCTTTTACTTTAGGCAGAATATCCGTCATTGCCTCTAGGTACAGCCTCTTTTTAGTAACCAGCGGAGCTTTTTTGTATTCTTTAAGCAGCGCGGTGAATCGTTCAGCATCACCTTGAGCGCGGTTCACTTTATCTAAAAGATAACCCTCGGATTTGCTGATTGTTTTTTCTGCTTCACCCTTTGCCCGGGGCACAGCCTTATTATATGCTTCCCAGGCTTGGTTTATAAGACGCTCTTTCTCCTGTTTTGCTTCATTGACTTCATTAAAAGCCGCTTTTACTTCTTGAGGAGGGTTGACATCCAGCAGTTTTACGGTCACAATCTGTATACCGCTGTTATAATTATCCAATAGCTCCTGCATCTGAAGTTGCGCCAGGTGGTTTATCTCCTCTCTCTTTATAGTCAGTATCTCATCTACTCTATAGTCTCCGACTAAACGCCTGATAATAATCTCAGAGATATCCTGAACATTTTTTCTTGGGTCTCTGGTTGCGAAAAGAAATTTTACCGGGTCTTTTATCTGGTATTGAACAACCCAGCGTACATCCAGAATATTTAGGTCACCCGTAAGCATAATAGATTCATCGTTATAATTTCTCTGAGAGTATCTTGTCTTTACGCCTGACTGCATCGTTCTAAATCCAAACTCTTCTTTGTATACTCTCTTTACTTTTACTTTCTGGACCCGCTCTATTATAGGAGGAAGTTTGAAATGCAGACCCGGGGAAGTAGTTGTGATATATTTACCAAAACGCTGCACGACTCCCACCTCTTCCGGGTTAATAGAGTAGATCATACCTTTAAGCATAATCAGCAAAAATATTCCGGCAGCTATGGGCAGTATCGGCAGAATCGACCTTTTGATATTCTTGAAATCCTGCTTGGCTTTACCAAAAAGCTCTTCTGGAGTCGTAAAATCCATATTGACACTCCTTTTAATAAGTTAATCCTAATAAAGTATAACCATTTTCAAGATACGATACCACCGGGAGATACCATTAGCAAGGCGATTCTTTAGGCGGTCTAAATTGAACTATTATATAAAACCCACACTCTATCTATTTTATGTGGTAGAATAAGTCAGTCTTAATAGGGGTTTTCGTAATTTTCAATCACAATAAAGAGGGAAGGTGGAGATATGGAAGAGTTTAAAAAATTAGGGTTATCAGAGCAGACGATTGAAGTTTTAAAAAGAAAAGGTTTTGAAAAACCTACGCTTATTCAAGAGAAGGTCATTCCTGTTATATTCAACAGCAATAACGATGTAGTTGGGCAGGCTCAGACTGGCACCGGTAAGACCGCTGCTTTTGGTCTGCCTATTATTGAACTGCTTAAAGAGAGGGCGGGTTTTGTTAGTGTTTTGGTCCTTACTCCTACAAGAGAGCTGGCTATTCAGGTTGCTGAAGAATTAAACTCGTTAAAAGGGAAGAGAGATTTAAGCATTGTGCCTATCTATGGAGGTCAATCCATAGATTTGCAGCTCAAGCGTCTTAAGAAAGGTGTAGATATAGTTGTCGGTACTCCCGGCAGGGTTATCGACCATATAAAACGCAAGACCTTAAAGATTGATAGGGTCTCGTATTTTATCTTAGATGAAGCAGATGAGATGTTGAATATGGGATTTATTGATGATGTTAAAGAGATAATGGATAAGACTAGCTCCAGTAAGCGGGTTCTGCTTTTTTCAGCGACGATGCCGAATGAGATAATGCAGATTGCCAAAAAATATATGGCAGGATACGAAGTCTTGAAGACAGTAGAGGGCCGGCTTACAGTTAGTCAGACCGATCAGATCTATTTTGAGGTATCAGCCGGAGATAAGTTTGAGGCGCTATGCAGAATTATAGATGTCGAAGAAGAGTTTTATGCCCTTGTATTTTGCAGGACAAAGGTCAATGTAGATATGGTTGCCAACAAGTTGATGGAGCGCGGATATGATGCAGATGCTCTGCATGGAGATATGTCTCAATCATTGCGGGAGAAGATCCTTAATAAGTTCAAAAGACGCCTGGTAACTATCTTAGTGGCGACTGATGTTGCAGCAAGAGGTATAGATGTGCAGGATTTAACCCATGTTATAAACTACTCTATTCCCCAGGACCCCGAATCATATATTCATAGGATTGGCCGTACAGGCAGAGCGGGCAAAGATGGTAATGCTATAACTTTTATTACTTCTGAAGAGTATAGGAAGCTGAAATTTATCAAAATGAAAGCTCAGACCGATATCCGCAGACAGAGACTACCAAAGGTAAAAGATGTTATAGAGAGAAAGAAGAACAGGATTAAAACTCAATTAGAGAGTGTTGTAATGTCGGGTATTAAAGATGAATATCTTAATATCTCTAGAGATTTACTTGAAAATAATAACCCTGAAGATCTTCTTGCAGCTCTCCTTGAGGTCTCTTTTAAAGATGAGTTGGATGAGAAGAGATATGTTGAAATAGGAGATGTTGCTTTTGTTGATAAGAAAGGTAAGACGCGCCTCTTTGTAGGTAAAGGCAGACAGGATGGATTTAATGCCAAAAAACTGGCAAAGATAATAAGAGAGAGATGTAATATTTCAGATAACAGGATACAGGATATACAGATATTAGACGGATTCTCTTTTATTACCCTGCCTTTCAATGAAGCTGAAAAAGTTTTAGCCTATTTTAAGAGAGGTAAGAATAGATCAGAGATATTTATTGAGAAAGCAAAAAAGAGAAAGAAGGAATGAAAGCGCTGGCTTTAATAGCAGGACCCCGTAAGGGCCAGGTCACCGATCATATCGCTGATGCAGTACTTAAAGGTATCAGTGAACAACAGATTGAGACCGAGAAGATATAAATATAAAACCGTGTTTGGGCTGCGGTAATTGCCGTAAGAGTAAAGAGTGTATTATAAAAGATGACCATCAGACGGTTTTAGATAAGATGGATAAATCAGATATAGTAATCTTTGCTTCTCCTACTTACGTTAGCAATGTAACTTCTGTTGCCAAAGCATTCATGGATAGAAGCATCAGGTTCTTTGAGATGACCAAACTTGGGCCTAGACGTCTCTCTGATAGACCAAGTAAGGCAATCTTAATTACAAGCTGCGGAGCTCCGTTTCCTTTTTCTCATATTCTTGGTTTTGCCAGCGGCTGCATGCGGGCCATGAAATTATTTTTTAAGTTTATGAATCTAAAGATCAAAACAGTTGCTGCTGCCGGAATGGAAGATTTTGATTCTAAATCTTGTAGTAAAATATTAAAGAAAGCCTATAGGTTAGGCAGAAGTATTTAGTGTAATAAAAAAAAGGAGATAAGTATGAATATTTCAGTATTCATTGCAAAGCTTCTTGGACCCTGTTTTAGTATTATAGCATTAGGTATTATCTTCAATCCAAAATTTTACCAAAAGATGATGGAGGATTTTACCAAAAGCTCTGCCTCTATATATTTTGGAGGTTTGTTTGCACTTCTCTTCGGTCTTCTCGTTGTACTATTTCACAACCTATGGGTTAGAAATTGGACAGTAATAATAACAATCTTTGGTTGGAGCGGCTTGGTTAAAGGTATCTGGTTAATTTTGTTCCCCGGATCGGTATCTAAATTTATGCAGATTTATAAAAACAATAGTATTTTATTAAAAATTCATTCTGTTTTAATCCTTGCTCTCGGTATAACTCTAACTATATTTGGATATCTCTTAGCTGTTTAAATATTTTTTTATGAATATTCTTATAACAGGTTCAACCGGATTTATTGGCCGGCATTTAGTCGATAGATTGGCTAAGGATAACAGCAATAATGTATATTGCCTATTGCGCAGCAGGAAGAGAGCTCAGAAGTATCTTCCTTCTAATGTCAATTTGATCTATCAGGATATAAGAGATTATGATCGATTGAAGAAGAAGATAGATATACCTATCGATATTATGTTTCATTGTGCAGGTTATGTCTCAAATAGAGATAGCCGGAAACTCTATGAGGTAAATATCTTAGGAACTGAAAATATTTGCAGGTTATCATTAGAGCTTAAAATAAAAAAACTGGTCTATCTAAGCTCTGTTGCTGTTGTTAGCGCTAATAACGAAGTACCTCTTAAAGAGGAGCTGGGCTATAAAGCATCAAATCCATATGGAGAGTCCAAGATTGAGGCAGAAAGAATAGTCTTAAATTATAGAGATGGGGGTTTGAGAGTTGGAATACTTAGGCCTTGCATGGTCTACGGAGAAGATGAGCCGCATCTCTTAAGAAGATTGCTCTTCTTACTTAAATACCGTCTCTATCCTATTATAGGCAGTGGAGAGAATAAGTTTCATCTTGTCTATGTAGAGAGCGTTGTTGACTCTATGATTTACGCAGCAGTTAATGAATTTTTTACTCAAGAGCCGGTCTTTATAGCCGATAAAGAAGTCTTGAGTTATAAAGAGGTTATGAATATTATGGCTGATTCAATAAGCGCGTCTCGTCCTTTTGTTTTGCCTAAGTGTTTGACTCCTCTATTAGTCAATCTTCCTATCTTGGGTGCTAAGTTTAAGCTGCTCTTGCGGGATAGATGGTTCAGTATCGATAGACTTCTCTCGACAGGTTTTAAATATAGATATAACGTAAGAGATAGTCTTATCACCTCATGCAGGAAGCCGTCCTCTAAACCCTCTTTTATGCTGTTTTCCTTTAAACTTGACAACTGAAGAGAGGGGTGTATAATTTCAACTAACTCGTTATTAATTTCACGAAGTTATCATGAATAGGTTATCACATAATACAATATCCCGGGTCTTCCTCTATATAAGGATACTGGAGGGATTAATTAAAAAAAAGAATTCCAGTATATCCAGTAAGCAGCTTGCAGGTTTTGCAGGCTCAAGCGATGTTCAGGTCAGAAAAGATATATCCAATTTCGGAAAAGTAGGGATTCCTGGAATAGGTTATAATACAGTTGAGTTAAGAGATACCCTTGTAGATTTTGTTTTAAAGGATCATGTTGTCTCTGCTGTCCTTTTTGGTGTCGGCAATCTTGGTACGGCTATTCTTAGGTACCCCTCTTTTTACAAAGAACGGATAAGGATAGTTGCTGCTTTTGATAGGTCCGATAATAAGATCGGCAAAACCATAAATGGTGTAGAGGTCTTCTCTGCAGCTAGCGCCAAAGGAGTCATAAAAGAGAAGAGTATAGATATTGCTATCATTGCTGTTCCTGAAGAGTCAGCTCAGGGGGTGGCTGATATTGCAGTTGATTCCGGGCTTAAGGGGATAGTAAATTTCTCGCCCATTATGATAAATATTCCTAGCGGGGTATTCGTAAAAGATATGGATTTTACAATAGAGTTCTTGTCTCTCTATTGTGATGCTTATATGGCGGATGGAAGAAGAGCTAAGGATAGAAAAGAGGTAATCTCCAGGAGGTAGAGATGGCAAAGATATTAATGGTAGATGATGATTTAGAATTTTTGGAAGCAAGCAAGAGGGTTTTAGAGGGAGCAGGCAATAAGGTTAAGACTTTAAACAATATTAAAGATGCTGAGAGTTCTGTTAAGGATGAAGAGCCTGACCTTGTGCTGCTTGATATCATGATAGAAGAGGCTGATGATGGAATAGCTCTTGCTCATAAGTTGAGAAGAGAGGGGTTTCAGGGCTCCATTATTATGCTTAGTGCTGTTGGTAAGGTCACAGGTTTTGAGTATGGCAAATGTGATGAGGTATTACCTTGTAATGATTTTCTTGAAAAACCGATTACACCCCAGGATTTAATAGAGAAGGTTAATAAATACGTTAAATAGGAGAGGAGTTTAAAATGGCAAAATACTGCGCTGTTGGAAAGAGAGCTGATAAAGACAGTAAAGAGTATAATATTTGCGATGAGTCCCGCTCTGAACTTCTCCCTATCTTAGAGAAGATTCAGGATAAGCGGGGTTATATATCGGATAAGGATATGCAGCAGATTGCCGATAGGCTGGGAATACACCCTGTTGAGGTCTATTCTGTAGTTACATTCTACTCTTTTTTAAATTCTGAGAAGGCAGGCAAGCATACGATACGGGTAAGCAATTGCATCTCTTCTGTTATGAAAGGAAGTAAAAGAATAGTCAGAGAGTTTGAGAAGGAGCTTGGAATAAATATTGGCGAAACGACAAGAGATAAGAAGATAACTCTTAAGGAGATAAGCTGTATCGGAATGTGCGATCTGGCTCCTGCTGTTATGGTGGATAGTCAATTAGTGGGAAGAGTAACAACTCAGAAAGTAAAAGATATAGTAAAGGAGCTTAAGAGATGAAAAGAGAAGGAGTAATAATATTTAGCGATATAAAGCTAGGTGAGGCTCTAAAGAAGGCTCTTAAGATCGGCCGTCTTGAGGTTTTGGATGTTGTGCGTGACTCCAATTTAAAGGGACGGGGAGGAGCCGGTTTTCCAACAGGTGTTAAATGGAATCTTGCTGCAACATCATCCGATAACAAAAAATATATTGTTACTAATGCCGATGAAGGTGAACCCGGTACTTTTAAAGACAGGATTCTTTTAACAGAGTATCCTAAGCTCCTATTTGAAGGCATGATTATAGCAGCCTATGCAATAGGGGCAGAGAAGGGGTTTCTCTATCTTAGAGGAGAGTATAAGCTGCTCTTGCCTAAGCTTAAGAGAGTCTTAAAAGATATCAGAGCTAAGAACCTGCTTGGAGATAAGATACTTGGAAATAAAGATTTCAGCTTTGATATTGAGATAAGGCTTGGTTTTGGAGCCTATGTCTGCGGTGAAGAGACTGCTCTCATTGAGTCACTCGAAGGTCATAGAGGTGAACCGAGGAATAGGCCTCCCTTCCCTGTCTATACCGGTTATAACGGTCATCCGACAGTCGTAAACAATGTTGAGACGCTCTCAAATATAGCCCCTATAATATTAAAGGGGCCGGAGTGGTTTAAGAGTATTGGGACTGAGGCCTCAGCAGGATCTAAAATAATAAGCGTCTCTGGTGACTGTAAGAAGCCTGGAGTATATGAGGTACCGTTTGGTACTTCAATAAATAAAATATTAAAATTGGTCGATGCCTCTGATATAAAGGCTGTTGTGGTTGGCGGTGCATCAGGTCTTTGCATTGGAAAGGATCAGTTTAATCGTAGAGTAGGGTTTGAGGACTTACCAACAGGCGGTTCTATCATGGTCTTTAATAATAAGAGGAGTCTCATGGATGTTGTTGAGAACTTTTTAGAGTTCTTTAAGGATGAGTCCTGCGGGCAATGCACTCCTTGCAGAGAAGGTATTCCTGTTTTAATTGAAGGTGTTAATATGATTAAGAGAGGAGAGTGTAATGAATCCTATCTTAAGAGTCTTCTGTCGCTCTCCGAGACAATGCAGTTGGCTTCAAAGTGCGGCCTGGGCCAGTCTGCACCTAATATCTTTGTCTCGGTGATAAATGATTTTAAAAAAGAGTATAGACTGTCCAGTAAAAAAAGAGAGGAGATAGCATTCAATGGATAAGAAAAAGAGACCATTTTCGGAGAAGACTTCTAGGGCCCCTGTTAGTCAGAGGCCTCAGAGTTTTGAAAAAACTGCTAAAGGTGCACTTGGCGCAACGGTTAAAGTTATAATAGATGATATAGAGCTGCATGTTCCAATGGGTACTACTATTTTAGAGGCGGCAAAGTCAATAAACGTCAATATTCCTACGCTCTGTCAGCATGACGATCTCTGTCTTGCCGGAGTATGCAGGGTCTGCATTGTTGAGGTTGAGGATCAGAAGACTCTTCAGGCGTCCTGTGCTTATCCTATAACCGTACCTATAAAGGTTAAGACTTATTCTCCAAAAGTACGCCGGGGGAGAAGAAATATTATTCAGCTGTTACTTCGTAACCATTATGGAGAGTGTTACTCTTGCTCTAAAAACAATAACTGTGAACTGCAGTCTCTGGCTAAAGAGTATGGGGTTAAGTCCTATACTTTTGGTCATATTGAGGAGCCCAGATATGAGCAGGATAATTCAAGCTACTCTGTTGAGCGTGATATGAATAAATGTGTCTTATGCCGCAGGTGCGTAAGAACCTGTATAGATTTACAAGAAGTAGGAGTACTTGAAGCAGTAGAGAAGGGGGCTGAAACAAGGATAGCAACTTATCTTGATAAACCCCTCAATGACGTTATATGTATTAACTGCGGACAGTGTATCAATAGATGCCCCACCGGAGCTTTAAAAGCGAAAGACCCGGCTGAGGAGGTTTGGGCTGCAATAGATGATCCAGCTAAGCATGTCATTATCCAGACTGCTCCCTCACCGCGTGCTGCAATAGGAGAGGAGTTTGGTCTGGCTCCCGGAACAAGCGTTACAAAGCAGCTCAATACAGCACTAAGACGCATGGGTTTTGATAAAGTTTTCGATACTAACTTTACAGCTGATCTAACTATCATGGAGGAAGGTACAGAGTTACTTTTAAAACTTAGAGATGTATTGGTTAATAAAAAGAAAATTGCTCTGCCTCAATTTACATCCTGTTCTCCGGGCTGGGTCAAATATATTGAACATTTCTATCCTGATAAATTAGGACATGTTTCAACTGCCAAGAGTCCTCAGCAGATGTTCGGAGCTATTGTTAAGACCTGGTATGCTGAAAGAGAAGGGATAGACCCGGCTGATATTGTAAGTGTATCTCTGATGCCCTGCTCTGCGAAGAAGTTTGAATGTGAGAGGCCTGAGATGGATGATTCCGGGTTTAAAGATGTTGATTTTGCACTTACTACCCGTGAGCTTGCAGGTATGATAAAGGAATGCGGGATGGACTTACCCAACTTACCTAAATCAGAGTTCGATAATCCCCTGGGTACAGGAACAGGCGCGGCTCTTATATTCGGCACAACAGGCGGTGTTATGGAAGCTGCTATAAGGACTGTATATGAGATAGTTACAGGAGAAGAGGTGCCGTTCAATAAGCTGCGCGTAACCCCTGTAAGAGGTACTGAAGGCATAAGAGAGGCGGCGCTTCCGGTTAAAAAAGCAAAAAAAGAGTGGAAGTTTTTAGAAGGAGTGACTCTAAAGGTTATGGTCGGCCACGGTACTGCAAATGCCAAAAAGATTATGGATATGCTCTGCCGAGGTGAGTTAAGCGGTTACCACTTTATTGAGATTATGGCCTGTCCCGGCGGGTGTCTTGGAGGAGGAGGTCAGCCTATTCCAACAAGCCCTGAAATAAGAGAGGCCCGTGCAAAGGCAATATATAAGGAAGAGGAAGGCCTGCCTTATAGAAAGTCTCACGAGAATCCGTTCATAAAGCTTATCTATAAGGAGTTCTTAAAAGAAGGGCCTTGCGGAGATTTAAGTCATAAGCTGCTCCATACTAAATATACCCCCAGGGGCAAGTGGATCGGTAAGAAAAAAGTTGCCAAGCGACTTATAGCGGTTTAAGATAGTCTTTTAAGGAGGTGTTCTATGCAGTATGATCCTAAAGAGACTCTGAATGAGTTTAACCGTCTGATGACGGATATCAAAAATACAGTACCTAAGGAGTATCAGGCATTTATTCAGGAGAAAGATCAGATTACCTCATCCGGAAAATTGCCGGAGAAAGAGAAGCGGCTCTTGCTTCTTGTATCTGCTGTTACAGCAAAATGCCCTGTCTGTATTCCAAGAGCTGTAAAGCACTGTCTCGATGCAGGATATTCTAAAGAGGAGATGCTTGAAGCCTGCATGGTTGCTGTCTTAGTCGGCGGCTCAAGCGTTATGACTTATGTCACCTTAGTAGATAAGGCGATAGAAGAGTTTTCAGGATAGAAATTGTTTAAACGGTTTTAATATATAGGAATTGCTTTTTTAACACCTTTGTTAAAATGATTAAATTATCTTGAAGGATGTTTGTCTTTAAATTTCTGAAAAATTTAATGCAATGGATTTAAAGAATACTCCCATTAGTAATATTCATAAAGAGTTAGGGGCAAAGATGGCTCCTTTTGGCGGATTCTTAATGCCTATTCAGTATCAGGGTATAATAGCCGAGCATAATTGGACAAGAAGCAGCTGTTCACTCTTTGATATCTGCCATATGGGTGAGTTTATAATTCAGGGCGACTATCTTAGGAGCGGATTGGATAAGATAGTGACAGTCAATCTCAAAGAGATGCCGATTCAATCCTGCAGGTACGGCTTTATGCTAAACCCCAGAGGCGGAGTAATAGATGATTTGATAGTCTATAGAGTTGAACAGGAAGAGTGGATGATAGTTATAAATGCTGCAACCGTTGGGAAGGACGAGGAGAATATAAAGAAGAATTTAAGCTGGGACTCTCATTTTAAAAATATATCTTCTAATATTGCAAAGCTCGACCTTCAGGGCCCTCTATCTTTAGATGTTCTTAAGAGTGCTGCAGGTGAGACCATAACAAAGCTCTGTTACTATACGTTTGATGACTTTATGATTGAAGGTGAGGAGTACCTTATAAGCAGGACCGGTTATACCGGAGAGCTTGGCTATGAAATCTATGCAGCGGCTTCCCGCGCAGAGAGTCTCTGGAAAGTCTTTTTAGAAGATAAGAGAGTTAAGCCTGCCGGTCTTGGCTCAAGGGATATATTAAGACTTGAGATGGGATACCCTTTATACGGACATGAGTTAAATGAAGAGATAACACCCCTTGAGGCTTCTCTTATGAGATTCGTTGAGATGGATAAAGATTTCATAGGAAAAGATGCGCTCATTAAGCAGAAAAAGAGAGTCTTGAGTAAGAGATTAGTTGCTTTAATTGCTGACGGAAGGCGTTCACCCAGAGAGGGTTATAAAATATTCTCTTCAGATAGAGAAGTGGGTTATGTAACCAGCGGTTCTTTCTCTCCATCTCTGGGCTCCGGCATAGCTCTTGGGTATATCAACCCTGAATATAGCAGGGTAGGTTTAGAGGTCATTATAAAGTCTAATAATATTCAGATAGAGGCTAAAATAGTTAAGAGGCCGATCTATGCTGAGGGTACATTTAATAAGGAGGTCTCTCGTGAATATAGCTGAAGATTTGCTCTATACAAAAAAGCATGAGTGGGTAAAGATTGAAGGTAGTAGAGCACGGATAGGGATAACAGATTATGCTCAAGAGTTATTGGGCGATATTACTTTTATTGAGCTTCCTAAAGCAGGAGATACTCTGGAGCAGTTTAAGCCTTTCTCTTCCGTTGAATCTGTTAAAGCGGCAACTGATATCTTCTGTCCTTTAAGCGGAGAGGTTCTCTTGGTAAATGAGGTTTTAAGCTCTTCTCCTGAGCTTTTGAACTCATCTCCCTATATAGACGGCTGGGTCGTAGTAGTTGAGATCAAAAATCAAAGCGAGAAAGATAATCTTATGGATACTGCAGCTTACAAAAGTTATTTAGAGGAGGTCTCTGGTTGAGTTTTGTTCCTCACTCCCCTCTTGAGGTAAAGAGCATGCTGGATACTATCGGCGTCAGTTCTATCGACGAGTTATTCAGCGATATACCTGAGGATTTAAAGCCTAAATCTTTTAATATTCCGGAAGGCAAGTCGGAGTTTGAGGTCATAGAATATCTAAAAGGATTATCTTTCAAAAATGCGACCTCTCTGATTAACTTTTTAGGGGCCGGATTCTATGACCATTATATTCCGGCTGCAGTGGATGAGATCTCCTCCCGCAGTGAGTTCTATACCGCCTATACCCCTTATCAGCCGGAGTGTTCCCAGGGCTGGCTGCAGTCTATATACGAGTATCAGACTGCAGTATGTCAATTGACCGGGATGGATGTTAGTAATGCTTCGCTCTATGATGGCGGGACAGCGCTCTATGAGGCCTGCATGATGGCGATACGGATAACCGGAAGAAACAAAATTGTTATGGACAGCGGTGTCAATATGACCTATCGCGCTATACTCTATACCTATACCTCTAATTTAAATATTGAGTTTATTGAGACCTCTGTTGTCCACGGACAGAGCTCGCGTAGAGAGATATATAAACACTTAGATGATAAGACCGCTGCTGTCATAGTCCAGAACCCTAATTTCTTCGGTGCGATAGATGACCATTCAGATATCGTTAAAGAGGCGCATGCCCGCGGTGCTCTACTAATTCAATCGGTCTATCCTTTAGCGCTTGGGATATTAAAAACACCTTCTGAGATGGATTGTGATATTGCAACCGGAGAGGGTCAGAGCTTGGGTCTTCCCTTATCATTCGGCGGGCCATACCTTGGTTTTATGGCGACAAAGAGAGAGTATCTGCGTAAGATGCCGGGTAGAATTGTAGGTAAGACAGTCGATAAAAAAAATAGGGCTGGTTACGTATTAACCCTTCAGACAAGAGAGCAGCATATCAGACGCGAGAGAGCGACGTCTAATATCTGTTCCAATGAGGCGCTCTGCGCTTTGCGAGCGGTAGTATACCTCTCTCTGATAGGCAAAGTCGGTTTTAAAGAGCTTGCGGAGTTAAACTATCAGAAATCAGAGTTTGCAAAGTCAGTGATTGATAAGATTCCGGGGGTAGAAGTAAAGAGAAGCTCTCCTACTTTTAATGAGTTTACAGTCTTACTGCCTAAGAATGCTGATGAGGTTGTGAGTAAGATGGTTGCCAAAGGTTATGCCTCCGGTTTTCCCTTGGGCAGGTTCTATAAAGGTATGGATGATTACCTTTTAATTGCGGTGACTGAGAAGAGGAGTAAAGAAGAGATTGTTAAGTTGGCAGAGTCTCTGGAGGCTGTATTATGCGATTGATATTTCAGAAGAGCATAGAAGGAAGACGCGGTTTTAAGATACCTAAAAAAGATTCTCCCTTAGATACTCCTTTTCCTAAAGAGTACAGAAGAGAAGAAGATGCAGAGCTGCCTCAGGTATCAGAGCTTGATGTTGTGAGGCACTACTCTAATCTCTCCAGAATGAACTTTTCTGTCGATACTAATTTCTATCCCCTGGGGTCATGCACCATGAAGTATAATCCTAAATTTACAGAAAAAATAGCAAGGCTTCCCGGTTTTGCAGAGCTGCACCCTTTAATACCTCAGCTGTTGGGCGGGGGGCTGCTTGCTCAGGGTTCACTTGAGGTGATATACAGGACTGAAGAGCTGCTCTCTGAGATAACAGGTATGAGTGCATTTACCACCCAGCCTATGGCAGGTGCTCATGGAGAGTTAACAGGTGTTATGATTACGGCTGCCTATCATAAATTCTGCGGCAATAGGCGTAAGTATATAGTTATTCCTGACTCATCTCATGGTACGAATCCAGCCTCTGCTGCGATAGCAGGTTATGAGGTTGTTGTTGTCCCGACAGATGAACAAGGCTGTATGGATATAGATAAGTTTAAAGAATATTTAAACGAAGATCTTGCAGGTGTTATGCTGACCTGCCCCAACACACTTGGACTTTTTAATCCTAAGATAAAAGAGATAACGGATCTGGCTCATAAAGTTGGTGCTTTAATGTATTATGACGGAGCTAATCTTAACGCTATAATTGGTAAGGCAAGACCCGGAGACTTAGGTTTTGATATCCTGCATTTAAATCTCCACAAGTCATTCTCTACTCCTCACGGCGGAGGCGGTCCCGGTTCAGGTCCGGTTGGAGTTAGAGAGGAGCTGGTTAAGTTCTTACCTATTCCAAGGGTTGCTAAGAGAAAAGATGGAAGCTTTGCTCTAGATTATGAACATTCTGATTCAATTGGTTATATTGCGCCTTTTTACGGCAACTTCTCTGTCTTACTTAAAGCCTATGCTTATATGGTCTATCTTGGTAAGTCCGGATTGATAGATGTATCTGAGAAAGCTGTCTTAAATGCAAACTATATTAGGGTAAAACTTAAAGATTATTTTAATATTCCCTATGATAGAGTCTGCATGCATGAGTTTGTCTTATCCGCTCAAGAGCAGGCCGAGTGCGGAGTCAGGGCGATAGATATTGCAAAGTATTTGATAGATAATGGGATACACCCTCCAACAGTATATTTTCCGTTAATTGTCAAAGAGGCGATGATGATTGAGCCTACTGAAACAGAGTCCATGGAGACACTGGATAACTTTATTGATGTTATGATAGAAGCAGCAAGGTTAAGTAAAGAAGATCCCCAGAGGCTCCATAGAGCACCGGAGAATATGCCTGTCGGCAGGCTTGATGAGACAAAAGCAGCGAGAGATTTAAATTTAAGATGGCAAAAAGCTTAAGAAGATTCCGCCTTATTCTCTCCGGCTGCTCTCACCCTTATTGCAACATGGCGTTTGACCAGGCGCTTATAAGTTCAGTATCTAATTTAGACAGCCCTCCTATATTTAGAGTCTATGGCTGGAGACCGTATGGGGTCTCGTTCGGTTTCACTCAGAAGATTGAGACTGTTCTTGATCTAGAGAGATGCGATGCCAAGAATGTTCCTTATGTCCGCAGGATGACAGGGGGTAGTGTTATCTTACATAGAGATGATATCTCATATAGCGTTATATCAAAGAGAGAGGATCTATGTATTAGAGGCGGGGTGCTGGACTCTTATAAAACTATAAACTCTTTTCTAATCCGGTTCTACGAGAGCCTGGGTTTAAAAGTAGAGTATGCCGAAAATAAAGATAGCGGTATTGATTCAGGAGTCTGCTCTTTTTTTAAGGAGAGATATGATGTAATATATAAAGGTCTTAAGATAGGGGGCAATGCACAGAGAAGGAGAGGAGATGTTCTTTTTCAGCATGGTTCAATATCTTTAAAGGACAGCAGCTCTGAATTGCTGATGCTTTTAAAAGAGAGCAGCAGGAGGAGTGAAGCGAAGAGCATCTCTTTAAATAGAGCATTAAATAGGGAGATAGGTTTTAGAGAGGCTGAAGCTCTTTTAGCGGGAGCTTTTAAAGATACCTTTGAGGTAGAGTTTAAAGAGTCCAGCCTTCTAGATGAAGAGCTGTTAAAGATTGAGTTTTTAGATAAGAATAAGTATTCAACCAAGGATTGGAATTTAGAAAGGAGAGATTATGCTAAAGAGACATCCAGTTTGGTTAAATAAGAAGATCAGTTTCAATAAGATGACCCAGATGCAGGCTCTGCTTAATAAGTTCAAGTTAAATACTGTATGTCAGTCTGCAGCCTGTCCCAATATAGGAGAGTGCTTTGCAGAAGGTGAGGCAGCATTTATAATTTTGGGCAAGTATTGCAGCAGGAACTGCAGCTTCTGTAATATAGACAACTTAGAGCCTGAGAGTGTTGACCATGATGAACCGCGCAGGATAGCAGAGGCGGTCAGAGAGCTTAACCTTAAACATGTTGTTATAACTTCAGTTACAAGAGATGACTTGTCTGATGGCGGAGCAGGGGTATTTGCCAGTACAGTGAGAAATATAAAAGAGAATACACAGGATCTAATAATTGAAGTATTGATACCGGACTTTCAGCTTAATAGAGAGTCTTTAAATATTGTTATAGATTCAAAGCCTGATATTATAGCCCATAATCTTGAGACTGTCGGCAGGTTATATTCAGAGGTGAGGCCTCAGGCAGATTACGAGAGGTCTTTAGAGGTGCTTGATATAATAAAGAGGACAGATAGAGATATATTTACAAAGTCCGGGCTAATGCTGGGATTAGGGGAGAGAGAGGAGGAGATCTTAGAAGTCTTTGATGACCTGAGAGCTGTAGCCTGTGATTTCCTGAGCATCGGTCAGTATCTGGCTCCAACGCTTAAACACTATCCAATATCTGATTATGTCGAACCTAAGAAGTTCAGAGAGTATAAAGAGCAGGCTATCAAGAGAGGGTTCTCCTATGTTATGAGCGCCCCTTATGTACGGAGTTCCTACCGGGCTGGAGAGTATTTAAGAAACAGGGTTAAATTTTAGTTGTAGCTAATTTATCTTTAGGAGTATAATTTTCTAAACTTCTTTAATATTGAATTGATAAGGTATTTTTATGTTAGAACAGTTAGAAGATATACTTTCAAAGATATCAGTTGCTCATCTTAATGTGCTTCTGCTCTTGGGTCTGGCACTATTTGGCGGTACAGTTGGCGGAAGAGTGTTTGAGCGTCTCAAGATTCCCAAAGTCGTAGGCTATATTATAATCGGCGTTCTTATAGGCAGGACCGGATTTAAGCTTGTTAATCTGGAGGTAATTCACTCTCTTCAGCCATTCAGTTATTTTGCACTTGGATTGATAGGCTTTATGGTTGGAGGAGAACTAAAACGTGAGATCTTTCAGAAGTATGGAAAGCAGCTAATCTATATTCTTCTCTGTGAGGGTATAGCTCCTTTTGTACTTGTTACTCTCTTTATGGGTTTCACCTGTACGGTTATATTCGGTAATGCTCAGTCTGCTTGGGCATTGGCTATATTGGTCGGGGCTATTGCATCAGCAACTGACCCTGCTACGACTACGAATGTTTTAAAAGAGTATCGAGCCAGAGGACCGTTAAGTTCAACAGTACTTGGAATAGTTGCTTTAGATGACGGTCTTGCGCTTATGCTCTTTGTCTTAGCCTCTTCTGTTGCAGGAAGACTGATAGGCCAGGGCAGTTCCTCCCTTCTAAATACTTTTATCTATCCCTTATATGAGATTGGAGGTGCTATAGTACTCGGCCTGACATCAGGATTTATACTCAATAAGATTATTCGTCACTACTCTGAAGCTGCAAGAATATTGGCATTTGCAATAGGCATGGTTCTTTTAGTTAGCGGTATAGCCCTTGCTGCCCGTATCGATATGCTTCTTGCGACGATGACGCTTGGAATCATAGTGGTTAACTCTACACCCCGTAAGAGCAAAGAGGTTTTTAAGCTTGTAGAAGGGTTTACTCCTCCTATATACGTGCTCTTCTTCGTGCTGGTTGGAGCAAGACTGGATCTAAGGAATCTAACTCTGCCTATAATAGTGCTTGTAATCATATATCTATTTGGAACTATGGGAGGTAAAATCTTAGGTGCCAGGTTCGGAGCAAAGATATCGCATGCAACAGATAGTGTCAGAAGATATCTGCCTTTAGCACTATTTCCTCAGGCAGGGGTTGCAATAGGTCTATCTATTCTTGCATCAAACTATTTTCCCGGCGAGATCGGTAATACACTTATTATAATAATAACAACGACAACTTTTATAACTCAAATAATAGGTCCTCCTCTTACAAAGTTAGCCTTAAAGAGAGCAGGCGAGGTAGGTTTAAATATAACAGAAGAGGATATCATGCTCCAGAGCCATGCCGATGATATCATGGATAAAAACCCTCCTCTTATATATGAGAATATGAGTCTGGTGGATATTCTGGATGTATTTAGTAAGAGCAACAATCTTTACTATCCGGTAGTAGATGGAGAGAGAAAACTGAAGGGTATAATTACAATAGATAATATTAAAAGAAGCATGGCAAGTGTTGATTTAGGTCCACTTGTCTTAGCTTATGATCTCATGGATACAGAAGTTATTCTTACCCATCCTGAGATGGAGATGATAGAGATAAAAGAGACTATCGATATGTATAATCTGGACTTCCTTCCGGTTGTAGATGAAAAGAGATATTTGCTTGGTTTTATTGAGAGAAGTGGATTTGAGAGGTTCATATCTACTCGTATGATTGAGCTTCAAAAGCAGACTGAGTCTTTGGGTTGATCTTAGATTTTAATTTACATAGATACAGAATAAGAGCAATTTAGTTGGTCAAGCTATTATTGAAAGAGAAATAATCTCGTTTTGTCTTATAATCAGAGTGGTTTTTATTGAAAGTTATACCATGAAATAAGAAGTTGACAATTTAGTATTTCATGGTATATTTAAAATATGATAGAGCGAAAAAGATATATTGATTCCATTAAAAAGGTACTTAAGAGAAGTCGGGCGGCTGCTCTTTTAGGTCCTCGTCAATGCGGTAAAACTACACTAGCACAGAATCTCATTGACGTCCGTTCCCCTAATTATTTTGATCTTGAAGATCAAAGCAGTCTTATTGCTTTGGTTAACCCCAAAGGTGTACTTGAGCCGCTGAAAGGTCTGGTTGTTATTGATGAAGTTCAGCAGCGGCCTGAACTTTTCTCCGTTTTACGTGTTCTCTTAGATCGAAAACCTTTGCCTGCAAATTTCCTTATTCTCGGAAGCGCATCTCCTGATTTTTTACGGCAATCATCAGAGTCTCTTGCAGGACGTTTGGAATTGATTGAAATGGGCGGGTTTAATCTTGCTGAGATTGGTGAAAAAAAAGTCTTACGGTTATGGTTAAGAGGGGGGTTTCCGTTATCGTTTTTAGCTAAAAGTGACGCAGATAGTTTTGCTTGGCGAAAAAGTTTTATTAAAACATTTTTAGAACGTGATTTGCGTGAACAGGGAATTGAACTGCCGTCTGTGACATTATATCGTTTTTGGGCTATGCTTGCCAACAGTCATGGGCAGATATGGAATGCAGCTCCAATTGCTTCTTCATTAGGTATTTCAGAGCCGACAGTCAGAAAATATTTGGATATTCTTACAGGTGTGTTTATGGTGCGTCAACTTCAGCCATGGCATGTAAATATTAAAAAGCGTCAAGTTAAATCACCAAAATTATATTTTCGTGATACGGGAATATTGAATTCTTTTTTGGAATTAAAAACGGAAGCAGAAGTTTTGCGTCACCAAATATGCGGAGCATCTTGGGAAGGTTTTGTAATCGAACAATTGATTTATATTCTTGAGATTGACCATCCGTATTTCTGGGCAACACATCAAGGAGCAGAGATTGATCTGGTATTTAACAAAGGCGGGGCTATGTATGGCATTGAGATTAAACGAGCGGATGCTCCGACGATAACTCTATCTATGAAGAATGCACTAAAGGATTTAAAACTCAGACGCATTGCTGTTATCTATCCTGGTAAAAAACGATATTCGATTCATAAACAGATTGAGGTCGTGCCATTTGATGAAATTTTAGGCGGAATGAAGGGGTTATTGGGATAATTGTACGGAGTTTAAATTAACAGTGCTATTTTTAAGTGATATTTGGGTTAAACTCTTTACTATTATACCAATTTGTTGATTATCTTATGGTAAGAGATTGGTATTATACGATATTCTTGCCCCAAGAAAATGGCTCTAGGCTTAAAGTGTAAATCTCAAAGATAACAGCAATATGACAATATATTCTTTCGTGATTATTGAATAGAGAGATATTAGGGGATTTGATAATATAGAGCATTAGGTAAAGGTTGAAGCGGCGGTTAAACCTTAAAAGGAGGAGAGATGCTTAGTATCCATACATTGTCTATAGCGGCAGAGGTTATCATTGTTTTGATCGGGTTGGCAATACTGTTATTCAAGAAGAGGATTATAGGTTTGGGTGTTGCTCTTACTTATGGGATATACGTATT
Organism: Candidatus Kaelpia imicola; assembly: GCA_030765505.1. Lineage (NCBI taxonomy): Bacteria > Pseudomonadati > Candidatus Omnitrophota > Candidatus Kaelpia > Candidatus Kaelpia imicola. The sequence continues at coordinate 36,330 of JAVCCL010000018.1, forward strand.
TTATGATATTGCAAAGTTTACTCATTATAGTATCAATCAGTCTCTTCTCTATGGCCTATTCTTTATAGCAACTCTCTCTATGCTTTTAGTTGTTATAAGAATATATAGAACAGGTTGAAAGTAATTTATCTAACATAGATGAGAATATTAGTTGTTTTATTAGTTTTTTTTATTCTATCAGGTTCTATTTTCATTCTTAATCAAAGAGAGAATTACAATATAGTTGAGTTGACCGACTATACCTTAAGTTATGATCTTTTATCTGAAGAGAACCTTAAACCTTAGTATAGTTTTCCCAATCTTTACAGGGAGTATTCCCGGATTATATCAGAGGATGAATTGAAGAGTATAATTACCCAATCAGAAGTATTCCTAGAGCAGGAATATTTTGACGATAAGAGTACCTCTTTAAAAGATATTATAATAGATGGTTTAAACATAAGATTCCTTCTTAAGGACGTAGACTCTAGAGAGTTAAGAGTAACTACGATATCAGATAAAGAGAGGGATGGTTATCATGAAAGAGAGCTGCTATTTGAAGATCAGAATGTAGGTACTTTTTTTGTTACATTGCTTATTCCTCATGAAGAGAGAGATAGTTATTTTGCTATTTTAGGCCTTCCCGGCCATGGTACATGGAATCAAGATTTTATAGAAAACTACCATGCTGGTGATCTAGCAAGAGCCGGCTTTATAGTTATAATACCATTTATGCGGGCTATGATGGATTGGGAGTCCGATCATGCAGTAAGTAAACATCTGTTATGTAATGGGTTTACCCTGATGGGTCTTAGAGTCTATGAATCCCTGCTTACCCTTAAATATCTTAAGTATCTTGAAGAGGTTGATAGTAATAAGATTGGTATTTTAGCTCATTCAGGAGGTGCTGCTATTGCAAACCTTCTTATCTATGTAACTGATGATTTTAAAGCCCTCTTAAGAGATTATAATAGCAACTATCTCGATATTATCCTTGAAAAGCTTCACTGTGAGACTATACCCAGCATCTTTCCTTTCTATATGCTTATCAACTCTAAAGAATCTACCCCTATAGCTATTCTAGAAACACCATATGGATTTAAAGTTAATAGAGAGGATATAATAGTATTTTTTAATCAACATCTTTGATTTTAGAAAGCTTTAGCCTTTTTGACTAAAATCATTTCTTAATATATAATATAACCTCATTGACAACATAATTTTTTAGGAGGAATAATGAGTGAGCCTAATTTTGATGCTGTAATATTTGATCTTGACGGGGTTATTACCGATACTGCCGTCCTGCATGTTGAATCCTGGAAGGATATTTTTGACGACTATCTTAAGAAACTGGAAGCCCGAGGGGGTGAAAAGTTCCGCGAGTTTACCCATAAAGGCGACTACCTTCCCTATGTAGACGGTAAGCCGCGCTATGAAGGGGTTAAGAGTTTTCTTGCTTCACGCGGTATTGAGCTTCCATTTGGGGACTCAGGTGATGAAGCAGAGAGAGAGACTATATGCGGGTTGGGTAATAAGAAGAACGAACAGTTCGTCAAGCATCTTAAAGCTGAGGGTGCAGAGGTCTTTCAGTCAACGATTGAGTTTATTAAGGAGCTGCAGAGAAGAGGTATCAAGACAGGAGTTGCTTCATCATCTAAAAACTGTAAGACTATTCTTGAGTCTGTTGGTATCGAAAATGTGTTCCAAACCCGCGTTGACGGAGTAGTATCTGTAGAGTTAGATTTAAAAGGTAAACCCGAAGCCGATATATTCCTGAAAGCAGCCTCTGATATAGGTGCAGAGCCGTCGCGTTCAGTTGTTGTTGAAGATGCAACGAGCGGTGTTATGGCGGGACGTAACGGCGGATTTGGTCTGGTCCTTGGTATTGCGCGTGAGGGCCGTATTGAAGACTTGCTTGATAACGGTGCTGATATTGTTGTTTCCGACATGGCTGATATATCTGTTGACTGGGTCGATAATTGGTTTAAGAAGAGACCCAGAGAACTCTTCAATAATTGGGATAAGAGCGATAGTGCTATAGATATTGATGGAGAGCTTATAGATAGTAGTTCTAATGTAAAGATAAACCCTCTCTATCTCTCTTCTGGTTTAGATCTATTCAAGGATAGGAGGCCTGTCATATTTCTTGATTATGACGGTACTCTTACTCCGATAGTGGATAGACCTGAGCTTGCTCTGCTCTCAAGTGATATGCGGGAGGTAATCAAAGAGCTGATTGGGAAGTATACCGTAGCTATTGTAAGCGGGAGAGGGAGAGAGGATGTTGAGAACCTTGTAGATATTAAAGGTATATTCTATGCCGGTAACCATGGTTTTGATATCAAAGGCCCTTCCCTCTCCATGGTTCAGCCTGACGCAGAACGCGTAATTCCCGCAGTTAAAGAAGCAGTAGATTATTTAAAAAATAGGCTCTCATCTATTGATGGTCTATTGGTAGAGGAGAAGAAGTTTTCGGTTGCTGTCCATTATAGGCTTGTAGCTGAGGATAGATATCTGAGAGTTATTGAAGATGAGGTTAAGAAGGTAGTAGATAGAGAGGACTCTTTACGTCTTATGCATGGTAAGAAGGTCTTTGAGATCTTGCCCAATATTTACTGGAACAAGGGCTGCGTGATAAGATGGATAGTCGATATACTCAGTCTCTCTTTTAAAGACAATTCAATTGTATATATAGGTGATGATACAACAGATGAAGATGCTTTTAGGGTTATCCGTTCTAGAGGCTGCGGTATTCTGGTAGCGGAAGAGCTGCGTTCTTCAGCTGCTGATTTTTGGGTCAGGAATCCTGATAGTGTTAAAAAGCTATTTAAGAGACTGATTGAATTGAAAGATTAATATGGTAGATTCCAGCTGGAAAGTAGTCTATAACGGATTTGATCCTGAAGAAGAGTCTCTTCGGGAATCGATCTGCACTCTTGCAAACGGCTATATCGGGGTAAGAGGAGCTGCTTATGAGTCCGGTGCTTCGCGTATCCATTATCCCGGGTCTTATCTCGGGGGAGGTTATAATAAGCTCCCTACCAATATTGCGGGAAGGACTGTATACAATGAAGACCTTGTCAATATTCCAAACTGCCTGCCTATAACGTTTAAGATTGCAGGTAGTGACTGGTTCTCTCCTTCAAGAGCCAAGATAAGATTTTATCGTCAGGAGCTTGATATCAGGCGCGGGGTCTTAAAGAGGGATATAAGGTTCCAGAACCGGCTGGGACATAAGACACATATAGAGAGTCTTAGAGTTGTAAGTATGGCCAATCCCCATCTAATAAGCTATAAATATATTATAACCCCGGAAAATTACAGCGGCTGGATTACTGTCAGGACTATGCTTGACGGTGCGGTTATAAATGCAGGTGTTGAGCGCTATAGACAGCTTAACTCAAAACATCTGATTCCTGTATCTTTAGGAAAGTTCAGCTCTAATGGTGTCTATCTTGTAATGAAGACCTCTCAATCTAAGATTACAATTGCTCAAGCCTCAAAAGTCCGTGTCTTTACTTCTAGTGCTGAGAAGAGAGTCAATATAAAACATATCAGCAGAGGTAAGGAGAGGATAGATCAGGTATTCAGGTTATATCTAAAGCAGGGCAGGTGTTATGAGATAGAGAAGGTAGTAGCGGTCTATACATCTAAAGATCAGGGAATAGAGGAGCCTCTGGATTCTGCAATTCACTTGGTTAGGAGAGTATCAAAGTTTGAGAGCGTTCTAAAACCCCACGAGAGTCTCTGGGATGATCTGTGGAGGAAGTTTGATATTCAGATTGATAGCGATATCTTCTCTCAGAAAGTATTAAGGCTCCACATCTTCCACCTTCTTCAGTCGGCCTCAGCTCATATCACAAAGATAGATGCCGGCCTTCCTGCTAGAGGTTTACATGGCGAGGCATATAGGGGTCATATCTTCTGGGACGGGATATTTGCGATGGCGCTGTATGACCTTCATCTGCCTGAGATATCTGAGTCTCTCCTGCTCTATCGCTACAGGAGATTGGATTGGGCTAGAAAGTATGCCAGAAGAGAGAAGGCCAAAGGAGCAATGTTTCCCTGGCAGAGCGGCTCAACGGGAGAAGAGGAGACCCAGATTGTCCACCTCAATCCCTTATCGGGTGAGTGGGGCCCGGACTACAGCCGTAACCAGCGCCATGTCTCACTTGCAATTGCCTATAACGTTTGGCGTCATTATATGAAGACAAAGGATGCCGGCTTTCTTGCAGATTACGGAGCTGAGCTGATACTCTCTATTGCCAGGTTCTTTGCCTCGATATCTAAGTTTGATCAGGAAGACGGCAGGTACCATATTGAGGGTGTTATGGGCCCGGATGAATTCCATGAGAAGTATTCAGATTCAGAAGAAGCGGGTTTAAAAGATAATGCCTATACGAATCTTATGACTGTCTGGCTGCTTATAAGAGCAAAGGAGACATTAAGTATCCTCTCATCTCAAGATAGACGCCGAATATCACGCAAGATAGGTTTTAAGAAAGAAGAGCTTGCGCTTTGGGAAGATATTACCCAGAAGATGAATGTTATCATAAATGAAGATGGTATTATTGCGCAGTTCGATGGCTACTTCGGGCTTAAGGAGCTTGATTGGGATAAGTATCGTGAAAGCTATGAGAGCATAGAGCGTCTGGACAGGATTCTTAAAGCCGAAGGTAAGTCTCCTGATGATTATAAAGTAACTAAACAGGCTGATCTTCTGATGTTTTTCTATCTATTGAATTTGGCAGAGGTAAAAGAGATATTTAATAATCTGGGTTATGAATTCAGTAAAGATACTCTGAATAAAAACTATAAATATTATGTTAAGCGTACTTCTCATGGTTCTACCTTAAGCAAAGTAGTACACTGTTATATTGCTCACCTTTTGAATAAACCTAAAGAGACCTGGAGATGGTTCAATGAGGTGCTGGAGTCCGATATCTTTGATATTCAGAGCGGTACAACCTCTGAGGGAATACATATCGGTGTTATGGGCGGCTCTATAGATATTGTATTGCGCGGTTTTATAGGTTTAAGTGTTTTGAAGGATAGAATTAAACTCAACCCCCGTATTCCAAGGCGATGGCAGAGGATAAAATTTAGGATTAACTACAGAGGCAGCTGGATAACTTTCTCTGTAACAAATAGGCAGGTTATTGTCTTTGTTCAGGGGCCTAAGAATAAGATCTTTCCTACAGCTATTGAGATTGGTTCTAAGACTTACAGTGTTATCTATGGAAAACGCTCTAGATTTACTATTAAGAATTAATCTTAGCTAAAATAGCTGTATAAAAAACGAAATAGTCATATAATGTAGCATATATAATATAAAGGAATAAGGGATGGCTGTATTCAACAATATTTCAGAGACTGTTGGAGGAACACCGCTTTTGAGATTGTCTAATATCTCAAACGGTTTAGATCTGGAGATAGTTGCCAAACTTGAATACCGTAATCCTACTCTGAGCATTAAAGATAGAGCTGCTCTCTCTATGATAGATAGAGCCCGGGAAGAAGGACTTATAGATAGAGATACGACTATTGTTGAGGCTAGCAGCGGAAATACCGGTATCGCCCTGGCTTCTATAGCTGCCTGGTGTGGTTATAAGCTGATTCTTGTTATGCCTGAAAATATGTCGGATGAGCGCAAATATCTTTTAGAGCTTTTGGGGGCGGAATTAGTGCTTACGCTATCCGAGGAAGGTATCCGGGGCGCGATTAGAAAGGCGGAGGATATCTCTTCTGAGATTGAGAACTCTTTTTTCATAAACCAGTTTAAAAATGCTGCCAATCCGGAAGCCCATTACAAAAATACTGCAGAGGAGATATTAAAAGATTTGGATTCTAAGCTGGATATTCTGGTTGCCGGTGTTGGGACAGGCGGTACCATTACAGGGATTGGTGAGTGCTTGAAAGAGAGAGTCAAAGATATTAAGATTATAGCTGTTGAGCCGGAGAGTTCTGCTGTATTATCAGGTACTAGCCCTGGAGCTCACAGCATAGAAGGAATAGGAGCAGGTTTTATTCCTGATATTTTAAAAAGAGAGTTGATAGATGAGATAATTAAAGTCAGTGATGGAGATGCATTTTTGATGGTTGCCGAACTTGCAAAGCGTGAAGGAGTATTAGCCGGGCCCTCTTCCGGAGCGGCCTTAGCAGCTGCTCTTGAAGTTGCGAAGAGAGAGAGCAGTAAGGGTAAAAGAATAGTTGTTATTTTTCCTGATAGTATTGAGAGATATATTTCAGAATTTAAGAGAGAGTAAAAGGAGAGCTAGATGGTTAAGACGATAACGGATATCAATAAGAGGATAAAGAAGGGCAAGGCTGTTGTTGTAACGGCTGATGAGATGATATCTATTGTTAAGGAGAGAGGCCTTAGAAAGGCTGCAGCTGATATAGATGTTGTGACAACAGGAACATTTGCTCCGATGTGTTCATCCAGCATCTATCTTAATCTGCCTCAGCCGGCGCCGAAGATAAAACTTGGCGGGGGAAAGGTCTATCTAAACGGAGTAGAGGCTTATGCGGCTTTAGCGGCGGCCGATATATCTCTTGGAGCCAATGCGTTACCCAGCGATGATCCCAGGAATAAAGTCTATCCTGGTGAGTTTAAATACGGCGGCGGCCATCTTATTGAAGATCTAGTGAGGAGAGAGGAGATAAAACTAGAGGCATCTGCCTATGGGACTGACTGTTATCCAAGGAGAGAGCTGGCAATAAAGATAAGATTGAAGGATCTAAACGAAGCTGTACTCTTTAACCCCCGCAACTGTTATCAGAACTATAACGTTGCTGTAAATCTCTCCAAAGATATTATCTATACATATATGGGTGTTCTAAAGCCTTCTCTGGGCAATGCAAATTACTGCAGTGCCGGAGAGCTCTCACCTCTGTTGAACGACCCTTACTATAAGACCATAGGGATAGGTACCAGAATATTCTTAGGCGGCGGAGAGGGTTATATATCTTTCTGGGGTACTCAGCATAACCCGACAGTTAAGAGAAGTAAAAAAGGAATACCGGTATCTCCTGCTGCTACTATTGCCGTTATAGGGGACCTGAAGAAGATGAGTCCAAAATGGATTAAAGGTATTAGTATGCTCGGTTACGGCGCATCTCTTGCGGTAGGCATTGGTATACCGATACCTGTTTTAAATACAGATATCGCGCGTTATACATCAATCTCAGATAAAGATATCTGGACTAAGGTTATAGATTACAGTAAGGCCTATCCTAAAGGAATCAGCGGTTTCCTTGAGAGAGTAAACTATGCTCAGCTAAGGTCCGGTAAGATAAAGATAAACAATAAAGATGTTCCTACAGCTTCGCTCTCAAGTTATAGTAAGGCTAAAGAGATTGCCCTGACTTTAAAAGATAGAATAGAGAAGAAGAGATTTTTGCTCACAGAGAGAGTTCAGGCTTTTCCGGATGAGAACTCCGGTTATAGTTATAAGAGTCTTAAGATTAAGAGGTTCTGATACTCTTCTATTTTAATTTAAGTTATGAAAACTCCTTCTGTGTTAGTTGCAATGAGCGGCGGTCTTGATTCATCTTTAGCAGCATTCCTACTAAAGAGAGACGGCTATAGAGTAGAAGGGGTAACCATGCTTTTAAATAGTGACCCCTCTCTTGATTCTAAGCCCGGAGGCAGTGAGTCGCTTAAAGATGCTAAACAGGTTGCAGACTATCTGGGCATAGAGCATAGAGTATTAGAGCTGTCAAAAGAGTTTAAAGAGAAGATTGTAGCTTACTTTATATCTGAATATCTTAGTGCCAAAACCCCCAATCCCTGCATCTACTGCAATAGTATATTTAAGTTCGGTTATCTGTTCGATTGGGCAATGGGAGAGGGTTTTGATTATCTTGCTACGGGCCACTTTGCAGCTATTAAAGAAGCAAAAGGCAGACTCTTCTTAAGAAAAGCGAAGGATAGATCCAGGGACCAGAGTTATTTTCTCTATGCCGTAGATAGAGAGTCTCTCTCTAAGATATTATTTCCTCTCTCTGATTATAGCAAGGAAGAGCTTTTGAGTATTGCAGAGAGAGAGAGTATCCCTCTCTGTAGGAAGAGGTCCAGTCAGGATATCTGCTTTATTCCGGATAATAATTATCGTAACTTCATAAAAGGTTATCTAAGTCAGGAAGAGGGTGATATTGCGGATTTAGATGGTAATATTTTAGGCAGACATAAAGGGTTAGCCCTTTATACGGTGGGCCAGCGTGAAGGTTTAGGTATTAGTAAAGGTACCCCGCTCTATGTCTATAGCATTGATCCGGCCAATAATAGGATTACTGTTGGAGAGAGAGAAGATTTAGAAGCAGAAGGTCTCATTGCCCGCTCTTTAAATATGTTTGATTCTGATTTAGAGGCTGAAGTTTTTGCTAAGATTCGCTACAATCATCGGCCTGTAAGGTGTACAATATGCAAAATTGAATCCGGGAGAGTTAAGGTTTTATTCTCCCAAAGGCAGTTTGCGGTCACTCCCGGACAGGCTGTTGTCTTTTATAGAGATGACTATCTCTTAGGCGGAGGAGTTATAGAGGAGGCTGTAAGGTGAATTTAGTAGAGAGAATAAGAGAGTTAAAAAAGCAGAAGAGAGCGGTAATACTTGCCCATAACTACCAGCTGCCTGAGATTCAGGATGCTGCAGACTATCTGGGCGACTCTTTAGGTTTAAGCATCAAGGCCTCTGAAACAGATGCTGATATTATAGTCTTCTGCGGGGTTAAGTTCATGGCTCAGACAGCCAAGATGTTATCTCCCGATAAATTAGTTCTCTTACCCGATATCGATGCCGGCTGCCCTATGGCTGATATGATAACAGCTTCTGAGTTAGAAACTCTTAAGTTTACTCACCCGGATGCTAAAGTACTCTGTTACGTAAATACCTCTGCGGAGGTAAAAGCCTACTCCGATATCTGCTGTACATCCGCAAACTCTGTTAAGATAGTCAGGAAGGCTTTTCTAAAAGAGGATGAGGTGATATTTGTCCCGGATAAGAATCTTGCTTTATATACTAAAAGAGAGACCGGGCGTGACTTTATCATTTGGGATGGATATTGTCCTATCCACGCAGATATAACTGAAGAGAATGTAGAGAGAGCCAGGAGAGAACATCCGGATGCTGATTTAATTGTTCACCCTGAATGCAGCCCCGAAGTGATAGATTTAGCAGACGGAGTCTACTCTACGTCCGGCATGTCAAGATATGTGAAAGAATCAGATAAAGAAAGCTTTATTATCGGTACTGAAGTAGGAATGCTGTATAGATTAAAAGAGGATAATCCTCAGAAGGAGTTCTATCCTTTATCGGAGAAGGCGGTATGTCTGGATATGAAAAAGATTACCTTAGAGAGACTGCTCAGCTCTTTAGAAGATGAGTCGGGGAGTATAGAATTGGAAGTAGAGATAGTAGAGAGAGCAAAAGGCAGTATCGACAGGATGTTAAAATATAGATAGTATGTTTTAATAGGGTGTTTTGTAGTTATATACCATGAAATATTAACTTGCAATAGTTAAATTTCATGGTGTATTAATAATATGATTGAACGGAAGAAGGTTATAGATCGTATTACCGGAGCTTTAAACAGGGGGCGGATAGTCTCATTGCTGGGACCTCGCCAGTGTGGAAAAACAACTCTAGCTTGATATTTTGCACAACCAGGATCATCTCTGTACTTTGATCTTGAGGATCCTGTTGACAGTGCAAAGATGATAGAGCCTAAAAATGTTTTAGAGAACCTTAAAGGAACGGTTGTTATAGACGAGATTCAGCATCAGCCGGAGTTGTTTCCTCTTTTGCGGGTTTTGGCGGATAGAGCTCCATTGCCTGCTAAGTTTCTTATTCTCGGCAGTGCATCGCCCGATCTGGTCAAAGGCTCTTCTGAATCATTAGCCGGGAGAGTAGAGCGCATTCAGATAGGAGGGTTCTCTTTAGATGAGATTGGTGAGGAAAACTTTGAATCTCTTTGGCTGCGCGGAAGGCTGCCCCGGCCGTTTCTTGCTGATACAGATGATGAAAGTTTTATTTGGCTGAAAGAGTATACGCAGAGTTTTGTAGAGAGAGACCTTCCATTGCATGGGCTCTCTTTACCGCCTATGACGCTGTTGCGGTTTTGGACTATGCTGGCGCATTATCATGGGCAAGTTTTCAATGCCAGCGAAATAGCTCGTTCTTTAGGGATAAGCGTGATGACAGTTAAACGTTATCTGGATGTATTGACAGGTGTTTTTATGATTAGGCAGGTACAGCCATGGTTTGGAAATATTAAAAAGCGCCAAGTAAAATCTCCAAAGATTTATTTTTATGATACGGGTATTTTGCATTCTCTTCTAGGAATAGGGACGAAGAATGATCTATCGGCTCACCCAAAGTACGGTGCTTCTTGGGAGGGTTTTGTCATGGAAGAGATTATTAATTCAGTTAAGCTTCATGAGGTTTATTTTTGGAGGACACATCAAGGGGCGGAGATTGATTTAATATTTAACAAGGGCGGGCGAATGTATGGTGTTGAGATCAAACGTGCTGATGCACCGGTTATGACACCATCAATGCGTATTGCTCTAGAAGATTTAAAACTCAAGCGCATTGCCGTCATCTATCCCGGGAATCGGCACTATTCTATTCACAGGCAGATTGATGTTGTGCCGTTTAATGAGATTTTAGGCGGGATGGAGGGGCTGTTTAGGTAACGGAGGCCTCTTCTCACTTGCTATGAGAGGCAGCCTTTTTGATAAGGATGCCTCTTTTATAGTGAGCTGATTCTTAATAAAAACAATTATTTTTTAATAATTATTATTGTTGACAAAAAATGTTCTTATGGTAGTATTCTTGCCTATGGGAGAGAGCCTTAAGTCTTTAAATGGAGCCGGGATCAGGATAACCCCTCAGAGGCTTGCGGTATATAAGGTCTTAAATGAAGGCAGCCATTCCAGAGCCGACTTTATATACAAGAGAGTAAAAAAGCGGTCTCCTTCGATATCCTTTGCTACGGTCTATACGATACTGCAGTTCTTCAAGAGCAAGGGGCTGATATCAGAGAGCAGGATAGATTTTGAAAGGTCTACCTTTGAGATCAGGACTGATTCTCACCACCATTTTATGTGTAAAGAGTGCAGAAATATTTTTGATATCGATATACCGCCATGCAGTGCTCTTAAGAAGATGAAAGCAGCCGGCCTTTATATCGAGAGTTTTCAGGGTTATTTCTATGGGCTATGTAAAGAGTGCAGGAGTAAGAGAGATGCTTGAGATCAAAAACCTTAAAGTTAGCATTGAAGATAAAGATATCATTAAAAACGTATCCCTCTTTTTAGAGCAGGATGACGTGATGATCCTCTTTGGCCCAAACGGCAGCGGTAAGAGTACACTTATTAAGACAATAATGGGTTTTAGCGGCTATAAGCTTAAAGGCGGAGAGATAATATTTGATTCTAAAGACCTTAAGTCTCTTTCAATAGATAAAAGAGTGAAGCTTGGAATAGGGATAATGTATCAGCATCCTCCTCAGATACGGGGAGTAAGATTAGGCCGGTTAGCAGAGTATCTATCTTCTGATAAGGATAGAATAGCTGAGCTCTCTAGAGAGCTGTCATTAGATCAGCATCTTGAACGTGAGATAAATATGGGCTTCTCAGGCGGTGAGATGAAGAGGGCTGAGCTTTTTCAGATTCTGCTTCAGCGCCCATCTCTTCTTCTTCTGGATGAGCCTGAGTCCGGGGTGGATATAGAGAATATCTCTATAATGGGTAAGGCTATTAACAGCTATCTTAAGGAGAGCCATGCTCAGGCTTTGATTATAACCCATACCGGATATATCTTGGATTATATAGATGTTGTTAAGTCATCTGTTATGGTCGATGGTCAGATATCATGTTCAGGAAAGCCTCGGGATATATTTAAATTTATACAGGAACATGGTTATGAGAGATGCAGGGAGTGTAAATGTCCGAGTCAATAGATAGAAAGATAGCTAAGGAAGATCTGGATAATATGTCTCTCTCGGGGCTGGATAAGAACGAAGAGAACCGTGGAGGCAGTTTTATCCAGCAGGATAATGAACTGCTTATATCTCATAGTCTCTTTAAAGGTGTTGAGATATTGAGCATAGAAGAGGCTTTAGATAAGTACCCGGAGGTTAGAGAGCTTCATGGTTCAGCTTTCGGTTATCTTGACAAGGAGTTTCCCAAGGATACAGAGGGCGGCTATTTTATAAGAGTAGAGAGAGGCAAGAGAGTAGAGCTGCCTATTCAGGCATGTCTATATCTAAAGAAGAAGAATTTCAAACAGAGAGTACATAACATAATAATCATTGAAGAGGGAGCCAGTGCTCACCTTATAACAGGCTGCGCGGCATCAAAAGCAACCAGCGAGGCAGAACATCTGGGGGTATCAGAGTTCTATGTTAAGAAGAACGGCTACCTTAATTTCAGCATGATACATTCCTGGCATAAAGATATCAGCGTAAAACCTATCAGCGCAGCTATAGTAGAAGAGAGCGGCAGCTTTATATCCAATTATGTCTCTCTGCGGCCTGTTAAGGATATCTCCATGTATCCAACGGCTATCCTTAAAGGTTCCGGCAGCAGAGCCTCTTTTAACTCTCTTATTCTCTCGCACCCCGGAACTATTCAGGATATAGGCAGCCGTGTTGTACTTAAATCTTCTAATACGTCAGCTGAGATAACGTCCCGGGTTGTGAGTTTAGGCGGAAAGGTTATTGTAAGAGGCAATCTTAAAGCCGAGGCTAAAGATGTAAAGGCTCATCTTGAATGCCGTGGATTGATAATAAATGAGTGCGGCATTATTCGTGCGGTACCGGAGATAGAGACAGAGTTTAGAGATGTAGAGATCTCTCATGAAGCTGCAATTGGGAAGATAAGCAGAGAGGAGATAGAGTATCTCTGTTCCCGCGGCTTTAGCCATGAAGAGGCTCAATCTATTATTGTAAGAGGTTTTATGGATATTGAGATACTGGCTTTGCCGGATATTTTAAAGAGAGAGATAAGAGAGCTTGAAGATAAGACCCTCCAGGGGAGTCTCTAGGCGGATTTTATAAAAGAACAAGAGGTTAAAAAAGGAGAGAGGGATGAAAGAGAGAGTCGAAGAGGCACTTAATAATATCAGGCCTATGCTTCAGGCTGACGGCGGTGATGTTGAGCTTGTTGATGTAACTGATGACGGAGTTGTAAAAGTAAGACTTAAAGGTGCCTGCGGGTCCTGCCCTATGAGCAGCTATACTTTAAAGCTTGGAATAGAGCAGAGACTGAAAGAAGAGGTTCCCGAGATAAGAAAGGTAGTATCTGTTTAAAAGGGGTGAAGCATAAGTATAGAGAGTCTGAGATACAGCAGCTTTGAAGCATTGTTAAGCTCCAAGAGAGTGTCCGGATTCTCTTATTGCGGCATCCTATTGTAATATCCATGGCAGTGTTGATATAAAACTTTAAATTTTTAGAGGTTAACTATGATTCCTATTGAAGCATTAGAGATTGCGCTTAAGAGAGATAAGAAGATGATAGAGAAGAAGATTGTCGAATTAAAGTCTTCTTAAATAGCTGGATATCTATTGCGGCTGTTATAAGAAAAGTTTTTGGTGTCAAAGTTTAATCTTTGGTTTTTATTCTAAAGTTATTAGTTAACCATTCTTTTTTCTCTATTAACATAATTTATTTTTTATTTTTTTGTTGCAAAGTTTTCTTAAATGGGTTATAAATTTCCTAGGATAAAAAAATCCTGAAAAAGGAGGTGAATCATGGCAGTAAAGAAGAAAGCAGCAAAGAAGCCGGCTAAGAAGAAAGCTGCACCAAAGAAGAAAGCTGCACCAAAGAAGAAAGTAGCTAAGAAGAAAGCTGCACCAAAGAAGAAAGTTGCTAAGAAGAAAAAATAGGATTTTAGTATCAAGATAGAATAGGGTTAAAGGAGGCTTTAAAGCCTCCTTTGCTCTTTTAGGGTCATATGGATATAAAACACTCTCTTAAAACAGGGATAAGTTTCGGTCTTACCTCTGGAGTCATAACGACTCTAGGCGTTATGGTAGGATTAAACTCTACAACCCATTCCAAGATTGCAGTAGCAGGAGGGGTAATGATAATTGCAGTTGCGGATGCATTCTCAGATGCCTTAGGGATACATATGTCTGAGGAGTCTGAGGTAAAACATAGTCCTCTTGAAGTATGGCTGGCTACTATATCAACATTCTTCGCTAAAGCTCTCTTCGCTTCTATCTTTATAATTCCGGTTATCTTCTTTTCGATTCAGACTGCCGTCTATGTAAGTATCGGATTAGGTTTTTTGATACTTACACTCTTTAGTCATTATCTGGCGCTTAAGCAGAAGATATCACCCTTAAGGACAATAACTGAACATTTATCTGTTGCAGCTGTTGTTCTCATTTTGAGTCACTATCTGGGCATTATGGCATCGCAGCTGTTTAAATAGCACAGTTTTTGCTTGACTTCTATACTCTTTAGAATAATAATTATTATAAAATAATCGTTATTAATTAGGAGATAGTAGATGATGAATAGCTTAAATCCGAAGATATCTATTATAGGTGCTGGTAATGTAGGCATGCGCTATGCCTATGCTCTTACAATAAAAGGTTTAGCCAGAGAGATCGTTATAGTTGACCTTGATAAGGAGAGGCTCAGCGGTGAAGTCATGGACCTATCTCATACAGCACCATACGTATCTCCTGTTGAGATTATTGGAGGAGACTACTCAGATACTGCCGGTTCTGATCTGGTTGTTATTACTGCCGGAGCGAAGCAGAGAGCTGGACAGAGCCGGCTTGAGCTCATTAAAGCCAATGTGGGATTATTTAAAAAAATAATACCGCTTCTTATGAAGTATACTCCGGAAGCAGTGTTTTTAAATGTTACAAATCCGGTTGACTTGCTAAGCTATGTAAGTTATAAACTTTCATCTAAACTATCAAATGAGGTTATAGGTTCAGGTACTGTCTTAGATACCGCAAGGTTCAGAAATTTACTTGCTCATCATGTTGGAGTCGATACTAGAAATGTACATGCCTATATCTTAGGTGAACATGGCGATAGCGAATTTCCTGTCTGGAGTAAGGCTATGGTTGGGGGAGTTCTGTTTAAAGATTATTGCCTTAAGTGCTGCAGGAGAGGTGAATACTGCAACCATAAAGAAGAGCTGGGTAAGATATCTAAAGAGGTAAAGAACTCTGCTTATAAGATAATAGAGAAAAAAGGTGAGACCTCCTACGGTATCGGCCTTGCTTTGGTCAGAATAACAGAAGCGATTCTGAATAATGAGAATGCGATACTTCCTGTATCATCTCTTATTCAGGGCTATCTTGGACTTAAGGATCTCTATCTAAGCTTGCCCGCCGTCGTTAACGGAGAAGGTTTAGACTTTATACTTAATATAGAACTTGATCAGGAAGAGCAGAAGTTATTAAAGAACTCTGCAAAGGTTATAAAAGAGAATTTAGTTAAAGTAGGATTTTAAAAAGAGAGTTTTATGTATTTAGATCTTGATCTTAAATTGAAGGAAGAGGAGTTTGATGTTAAGTCAAAGAGCAGCGGAGTAAGTTTTAAAATCGGTTTTAGAAAAGAGAATTAGAGTAAACCTAATCCACTGGAACTATTTCTATCTTCACTTGCATCCTGCCTGGGAGTATTTGCGGTTAAATATTTTAAAGGAGCAAAGATTAATTTTAATAGATTGAATATTAATGTTAAGCCTAGCCTAATACAGGAAGGAAGTACGAAGCTGGATAATATAGTTGTATCTTTAGATACCGACGCGGAATTAGCAGACCGCAGAGAAGCTCTCTTAAGGTTCATGCACAGATGCCCGATAGATAATACTATTTTAAATACAGATAAAATAGATATTGTCTTAAAAGAGCAGCAGACTCTCTGGTTTTTGATTAGACTATCTTATTTATTGAAATCAATTGTAAACTTATTGTAAACATTCGGTCTAATATTATTGTCAACCAATATGTTTTATCATTGCATCAATAGCTTTATTGGTATTTATGGTCTCTATTTCAATACTTGGATAGTTATTTTTAAAAACTCTAAATATCTCATCTGCAAAACCTTGTCCTATGCCTCTAACTCCTTTAAAGTTAAGTCTTATCTCTTTAAACTTTTTTAAATTGAATAATAATCTTTTAGCCTCAGAGCGGGAGAGATAGGAGTCTTTCTCCTTAGTGAAAAGATTTATAGTTACAGCGGTTTTAGAAAATTTATAATCGTATTTTTCGTTACTATACTCATCAAAAATAGTTTTTAATCTCTTTTTGGAGTTTTTGCTGATTGTGAAATTGACTGAAGTTCCTCTTTTGTATTTTATCTTTTGTGTAAATAGATCATTTTTTATGTTATCAAAGGTAACCTCTATGTTATGGCTCTTTATGAGAAGCTTATTAGATGCTTTTGATGTAAAAAACAATCCTTCTCCGGAATGGTATTTTTTTGCCGTAGTAGTTTTGCCTTTGATCAATTCTTGTAAAGCTTCGTACTCATCCTCTAAGCCGAATTTTTTTTTAATGTTTTCAAATATTCCTATCCCTTGGTCGTTTATTACAAAGTTTATATTATAGTTATCAACTTTTAATTTAACTTTGGATCTTTTTGATTTAGAATGGTCGATTGCATTATTAAGTATTTCTGTAAAGGCATAGGATAGGATATCAAATATATTTTTTCTCAGTAGATGTTTTAAATCATATTGAACATTGATTTTATTAAAAACTCTATCTTCTTTTAAATTATGAAGTAAACAATCTCTACTTAGCTCTATCGTTAAGTTGTCTGTTTTTTTATCTTTTAGTGCATACTTTACGCCCCTAGTGGTGCCGATTTTTTTTATTACCCCTTCAGCGATTAGTCGTTTGATATGTTTATGTATTCCTTGTCTAGTTAACCCCGTAGCTTTAGCTATCTCTTCTATTGTAATATATTCTTGTTGTCCCAACCTGCTTAAAATTCTATTTTTAATATTCACGGTAATAATTTTAACATATTGTAAACTTATTGTCAACCTTGCATTAAATATTATTGTCAACTCCTTGATGTATATACAGATTCTATAAGATGAGATTTTACTTGTTTTGATGGTTGCTTAGGAGTATTTTACATATGAGAGTATTGGATAGTAGAGATAGGATTTGATTTAAAGAGAGGAGAGAGAAGTATTATGAGAAATGGCAAGGTTTTTATCTCTTTGTTTTTAATCTTTTGCTGCCTATCGTTTATTTTTAATGAAGTATCTTCTGCACATTCCCCCGAACGGGTAGAGATTAAATTCGTAGGCAGCCTGCTTAAAATTAAGGTATACCATAGCGTGGGAAATACAAATATGCATTATGTAAAATATATTAACGTATATGTAAATGGGAAGTGGGTTGCTAAGCAGCGTTTCTTCTCCCAGCAGTATGACAGTTATCAAGAGGCGGTCTTTAATATCCCGGACTTAAAAGCCAAAGATGTACTTCTGGTAATAGCCCATTGCAGTAGAAAGGGAAGAATAGATAAATCAATAATAGCTCCGAATTGATGATTAGAATAAGAAAGATTACGGTTTTGGTCTTCTGCTTATCCTCCTTGCTCTTAACTGTTAGTTTTGCCCATCCTCCCTGGAAGATAACAATAGAGACCCGGGGTAAAGATATAGAGGTAACTGTATATCATGAGGTGGCTGACCCTGAAGAGCATTATATAGAGAGAATAGATGTATACTTAAATGGCATCAGACATGCGGACATGGAGTTTTCTACTCAAACAGACGATCTCCAGATTGTAAGGCTTAGTCTTCCCCCTTTGAAAAAAGGAGATTTTATAGATGTTATGGCCTTTTGTAATAGAGGGGGAGAGCTAATTGAAAATTTGACTGTAGAATAATCTTTAAATAGGTTAGATTTGAATAGGTTAAAAAGGAGGTATAGAGATGAAAAAGCTGGCTCAGTTTTTAGTAGTAGTCGGAGGTTTAAACTGGGGGCTGGTTGGTTTTTTCAATCTAGACCTTGTTGCCAGAATCTTCGGCGGGTTCTCAACGGTATCGAGGGTTATCTATGCCCTTATAGGCCTCTCAGCACTTCACCTGGTTATTATTTCACTTAAGAGAAAGGTAAATTAATTTAAGTGATTTTTGTTCTTCAGAGAGTTTCCTTCCTTTATATATACAGTATAAGAGACGAGTTTAGTTTTGAGTCAGATTTTAAGCGGTCAAAAGAATGAAAAAAAGTTTTAGAAGATGATTTTTTTTCTTGACGTAGTAGCATAATTTAAATTATTATCTTAACAGTTATATATAAACATATTAGTAATCTTAATATATGAGAAAAAAAACAAGCTTACAATATAGACCAGAAGCAAAGAGACTTCTGGTTTTTCTTTTAGCAGCTCTCTTACTAACTTCCTTAAGCCCTGCATTATATGCTGCCGGTAGAGACTCTTCCATTGAAGAGGAGAGAGCAAAGGCTCAGAAGTTAATCCAGCAGGAAGAGAAGGAAGATAGGCGTGAGAAGCAGGCCAGAATAAACAGCCTTTATAAAGAAGCACTCTCTTTCTATTACGAAGATAATCTAAGAGCAGCTCAGGAGACATTTGAATTGATTCTCCTTATAGCTCCGGATGAGAAAAAAGCAAATAGTTTTATAGAGAGTAAGATTCCTGCAAGATCTGAAAAGTTAGTAGAGTTAAAACAGAGAGAGGCAGAGAGAGAAGCAAAGAAGAGGGAAGAGGAGCTTAAGCGTTTAAGAGCCAGGGCAGAGAGAGAGGCTAAGAGACAGATAGAAGAGCAGGAGCGTGACCAGAAAAAGGCAGAGCTTGAGAGAGAACGTGCCCAGCGTGAAGCAGAGCGTATAAGAGAGAGACAGAGCATAGAGGAAGAGAAGCAGGCTAAGACAGCAGAGAGAGAGAGGAAGCGTGCTGATAAGGAAGCAGAATTAGAGAGAAAACGCGCAGAGAAAGAAGCTAAAAGAGCAAGGCAGGATAGAGTAGGTGAGATTTGTGAAGAAGCACTATCTTATTACAAAGAAGGTAATATAGACCAGTCTATAAATTCATTCCAGCAGGTTCTTAAATTAGATCCGGATAATAAGAGAGCAGAGAGCTACTTAAATAATAAGATTCCTGCTAAGAGAGAGCGCCTTAATGAGATTGCAGAGCGCGAAAGAGAGAGTCAGAGAGTAGAGAAAGAGAAAGAACTATCTAAATTAAAAGAGAGAGCCCAAAAAGAGGCTCAAGCTCAAGAGAGAGAGCTGGCCAAAGAGAAGAAGCTTGCTGAAGCTATAGCCGGGAAGCAGGCCAAGAGAATAGAGAGAGAGAAGAAGCTTGCTGAGGCTGAAGCCGAGAAGCATGCCAAGAGAATAGAAAAAGAGAAGAGGTTGGCTGGAAAAGAGGCTAAGAAGCAGGCTGAGATAGCAGAGAAAAAGGCTCAAAAAGAAACAGCGAAGTTAGAGAGAGAGAAGAAGCGCGCTGAAAAAGAGGCTCAAAAACAGGCTAAGAAATTAGAGAGAGAGAAGAGGTTGGCTGGAAAAGAGGCTAAGAAGCAGGCTGAGATAGCAGAGAGAGAGGCTCAAAAGGAATCTAAAAAGTTAGAGATAGAGCAAAAAAGCGCCAGTATAGATACTAAGAGAGAGACAGCAAGGTTAGAAAAAGAGAAGAGGTTGGCTGAAAAAGAAGCTAAGAAGCAGGCTAAGATAGCAGAGAAAGAAGCCAGAAAACAGGCAAAAATAGCTAAGAAAGAAGCTAAGAAACTTGCAAAAGCAGAAGGAGTAGAGGAGGAAGTTAAAGAGGTAAGAGAGAAAAAAGAGAAGGCTCCTCGAGTAATCAGTGAAGATAAGCTTAAGAGAAAAGCAGAGGTAGAAGAGAAGCTTAGAAAGAAAAGAGAGGCCAGGGAAGCAAAGCTTGCCAAGAAAAAAGGGAAGCTGGAAGATAAGAAAGCTGAGAAAATTAAGACAAGAGAAGATAAAATAAGAGTTGAAGAAGAAGCCCGTATTGCAGCTACGCAGAGCGATTTCATTACTATAAACAGAGTTGTTACTACGCCTGGCTTGGTTCAGGATGCAGATGCTTTTGTTGAGGCTAAAAGAGAAGAAGAGTCTATCGCTCTATATAACTACGCGTTAGATGTAACAAAAGATAAATCAATCAGGAAAGAGATTGCGCTTAAGAAGAGAGCTGCTTTAAAGGCGATAAAGAAGAAAGATAAGCAGAAGGCAAGAGACGAGTATAAGCAGGAAGTGAAGAAAAAGCATGAGACTCATCGTGCCAAGATAGAGGCTAAGAGAGAGCAGCGTACTCAAAAGAAAGAGAATAGTAGAAAGATAAACGACCTCTATAGAGAAGCGCTTTCATTATATTATGATAATAAGTTTGATGAAGCAGAGGCTAAGTTTAATGAGATCTTAGGATTCTCACCTGATGAAAAAAGAGCCAGGAAGTTTATAGACGTTAAGATTCCTGCAAGAAAAGAGCAGCTTGAGAATTTAGAAAATAAAACTAAATTACGTAAAGATAAAATAGAAGAGAAGAGCCGTGCTGATAGAGAGGCTAAGAAGCAGGCTGAGATAGCAGAGAGAGAGGCTCAAAAAGAAACAGCGAAGTTAGAGAGAGAGAAGAAGCGTGCTGAAAAAGAGGCTCAAAAACAGGCTAAGAAATTAGAGAAAGAAAAGAGGTTAGCTGATAAAGAAGCTGAGAAGGCTCGCATTAAAGCTGAAAGAGAAGAGAAGAAGCAGGAAAAAGAAGAGGAAATTCAGGGAGATATAAAATAGATGAAGTTTATTAACTTGCTTATTGCCTATGCTCTTATATTGAGTGTCCCGGTCTATGCGGATGAAGCAGCTAGTGCGGGGGATATGCAGCAGATTCTTGATAGATTGGACCAGCTTCAGGGTAAGGTAACTCAACTTGAGAGTAAGGTCAAAGAGCAGGATGAAGTGATTAAGAGGCAGAATCAGGCTCTGGATAAATTAGGTGAGATGGTACCGGAGGTTAAGAAAGCTATGGCACCGCCTGAGCCTAAGGTTGTTGTCAGTAATTTTGTCTTAAGCGGTGTAAATCTCTTTGATCCGATAGACTTTGAGCCTGTACTTAAGAAGTACAGGAGTAAAGAGTTAGGAATAAGCGACTTAAAGACTATATCCGATGAGTTAACAGCGTTCTACCGTTCTAAAGGTTATATTACATCTCTTGCCTATGCTCCGACTCAGGAGATTGAGAATGAGACTGTTGAGTTTAGGGTAATAGAGGGTAGAGTAGGTAATATTGAATTGGAAGGCGGAGAGTACTTTAAGAAAGAGACAATGGCCAAGAGAATTACGATTGAAGAGGGTCAGGTCCTTAATTATGAAAGACTTCAGCGTGATGTAAGAAAATTAAATAAGCAGCCTGACAGAACTATGAAGGCAATCCTTCTTCCGGGTCAAGATAAAGGAACAACAGATATACTCATCAAGATGGAAGAAGAGAGCGATCCAAAACATTTCTATTTCGACTGTAGTAATACTGGAACTGAAGAGACAAAGACAGCCCGTTTTGGTCTAGGTTTTGCTCATAATAATCTTCTTGGTTATGATGATATCTTATCCATTAAAGCTAGAGTCGGTGACTGGGATATCTACTCAATAAGCGCGGACTACAATGTTCCAATTAATAAGTATAATACCCGTATCGGTGCCTATGGAATATTTTCTCATACGGATATAGGCGGTCAGTTTACAGTTATCGAGCCTGAGGGTTCAGCCACAGCATTAGGTGCATATATTACTCACCCTCTATTTGATAAAGATTATTTTGATCCAGTGGCTATCAATCTATCAAGTGATGTTATAGCAGGACTTGATTTAATAGATGTTAAAAACATGCTGTTAGGTGAAGAGACTTCTCACGATGTCTTACGCGTTGCTAAATTAGGTATTAGCTTTGATGAGAGAGATGCATTGGGAAGAACGTTCTTTAATAATGAGTTTAGAGTTGGAATCGATGGGCTTGGTTCGATGGATAGCAATGATGAATCCTCATCCATTATAGATGCAGGAAGTGAGTTCATGAAATATACCGGTACTCTAACTCGTATAACACGTCTTCCATTCAGCATGATGTTTATAAATAACTTAAAGTTCCAGCATACAAATAATCCGCTTGTTACAAGCGAACAGCTGAGTCTGGGCGGAGCTGATACAATAAGAGGTTATCCTCAGAATGATTACTTAGCAGACTTTGGTTATGTATGTACGTTGGAGCTGCGTACACCCGCATTTATATTCCCACGTGAAATTAAAGTTCCTTACGATGATAAAAAGACTCCAATTATGGATGCAGTTCAGTTTGTATACTTTGTTGACTTTGGTAAAGGACATCGTAAGAATCCGCGTGTAGGTGAAACAAAAGATCAGTTTATGATTGGAACCGGTTTCGGTTTCAGGTTTGATCTATATGAACATCTGCGTGCCAGACTGGACTTTGGATTCCCTGCGGGTAATGAAGAACCTTCAGACGGATCCTCCGGTACAGTCCACGTAGGCGTACAATACGAATTCTAAAGAAGTATTTGTTCTTTATATATAAGCCTTTCCTTTATATATAGGAAGGTAGATGGAAAAAGCCGAATATGGACCTGACCAATAGGTTAGGATACTATAGAGAAGAAGAACTAGAAGTACACAGGCGAAGAGAAGGAAGAAAGAAATAAAAAGATTAATAAACTTTTTAAAAAGGAGTAACTAAAATGAATACCAAAAAAATGGGTATTTGTAATCGTTTTTTTAGAATACTGTTTGCAGCACTATTTTTGCAGTATATGGCACTGCCGCCTACCCCCGTCTATGCCGAGGGTTTGCCTACTGGTATATCTGACCAGATAGGCTCATCCACGGTTACTGTTGAAGGGGATGCAATGACCCATACAACAGGCGATATGAAGTATTGGGGTGATGCTGAGTCTTTTGATATCGGTGTCAATAATACTTTAAATAGTATTGGTCCTAATGCTGGTGCGGTTATGCTCTATAATGTTACAGGTGATGCTGGTTCTAGCTTAGCGGGTGTTTGGAACAGTAACTGTAACCAATTCCTGCTTAACCCTAACGGTATACTATTTACTGAGACTGCTCAGTTAAACCTTGGAGGTCTTGTAGCATCAACTCTGTCTATGACAAAAGAGGATTTCTTATCTGGTAGTTATGTGCTATCAGGAGCTGATGTAGTTACTCTTGGCAATAATATAATAAATGAAGGTGCTATTGAGACTACCAATCCTTTTGGTGTTACCTTTGCATCAGGTGCAATAAGAAATACAGGCTCTATTAAAGCTAATCTTGGTGTCGTTAATATGATATCAGGTAAAGGCGTTACCCTTAATGTTGCAGGAGATGGTTCTATTCAGGCAGCAGTATCTCAGGATTTACTTAATAATGTCTATGATTCTGATGGGAGAAGAGTAGCTGTTGGTGTTGATAATGTCGGAACTATTCAAGCTGATGGTGGTGAAATAAGAATAGAAGTAGGAGCAGTTCAGGATGTCTTTGATACTCTTATAAATCAAGAAGGTGTAGTAAGAGCTGGTTCATTGGTTGAGAAAAATGGAAAGATTGTACTTATTTCAGATGATGAAGGAATAATACAGAATACAGGTACTATAACAGCATCTGCCATTGAAGATGGAGCAGATGGTGGAACAATTGAGATGCGTGGTTCAAAAGTTGGTCAGTTTGGTGAAGTAAGAGTTGATGCACTTGGTGAAGGTGATGGTGGAAGTATAACTTTATATGCTAATGATGTAGTTGCTTTATCAAGTGGAAGTATTACAACTGCTAATGCAAATGTGGATGGAAGTGGTGGTGAAATAATAGTTTATTCACCTGAGACAGCTTTATTCTGGCAGAATGCAAGAATCGAAGCTAAAGGTGGTTCTGCTTCTGGAGATGGTGGATTTGTTGAGGTGTCAGGTAAAGAACACATTGAGATATATGGTATAGTTGATGCTAGCGCAGCTAATGGCTCTAGCGGTTTGTTCTATATGGATCCTACCGATGTTACTCTTTCCGATGCGACAGTTGGTATGGATAACTCTCCTACTTGGGATCCGATTGCTGTTGATCCTAATACTGGCACTATTAACGTAGCCACTATTGTAACATCTCTTGAAGCTGGTACATCTGTGTCAGTTGATACTTTTGATGATAATGCCGGTGGTGGTACTGGAAGAATTATCGTGGCTAACGCAATTAGTGTAGATTTATCAGCTGCTGGAGGATTGACTGTTGAGGCTCCTACGTTAACCCTGAATGCGCAGGATGATATTGATATTAACGCTTCAATTGGTGTAAGCGCTACTGATGCTGGTGGCGATTTGCTCAACTTAACTTTGAACGCAACTAATGGTGTCGATGTTGGCGCTAATATCACCGATCTATCTGGCGGTACGTTTACATCCATTGGAACAACATTTAATAATACCGGTGGTGCAATTACCACTGGCGGTGGCGCAGTAGATCTTAGCGGGCACACAGGCGCAATAACTATCGGCGCAGCAATAAATGCTGGTGCTGGTACCTTTCATTCTCATGGAACTAATTTTAATAACACTGATGGCATAATTACTACAACAGATACTAGCGCAACAGCTGTACAAATAAACAATACTGGGATAGTAACCATTGGTGCTAATATTCTATCTTCAGGCGAAATAACCATTGATAGTGCTTCAAGCGTTTCAGTAGCAGCCGCAGCAACTGGTAATACTTGTACTAATTTAGATATTGATACAACAGGTGCGTTTGCTGCAACTGGGGGTTCAAAAATTACCGGTGGCGGAGATGGAACAGACCTCAACATTAACGCGGCAGGCATAGCCTTAGATGGAACAGCAGGCGGGCAGTTAATAAATACGGCAGGTGGAAAAATAACCCTTGTTTCAACTGGCGCTAATAGTGTATTTTTAGAAAATGATTCCATAAATAATGCAACAGGGCTTGTGAGTTTGACTTCAGCAGGCCAAATTAGAGGTTCTACCTTTGGCGGTAACGATGGTATTGCAGAAATTGATGCTGATGGTAATGTTACCTTTTCTGCCAATGGCACTGGTAATCCAGCCCAGCTTGAGATTACTGGCGATGGAAGTGGAGATAGCACTCTAACTATTACCAACACCGGAGCAAATAACGTAGATATCCAGGAATTAACCAATCAGTTCAACCAGGTTACTATTACCCAACAGAATGCTTCATCTTGGATTGACATAGATTTTAGCGATGCGGATCTTGTTGACATCGACGGCGCTATTATAGAGAACCTTGTCTTGAGCAATGGCGACGTAGGCTTTACCTATTCACTTACACCTGTCGCAGCTTTAAATGTCTGCGGAACTGCCTTTACCACCGGAGCGACCTCTGCAGTAAGCATAACAGCAAATGGCGTAATTACTCAAACCAGTGCCGTAACAGTTAACGGAGGAGGCGTTACTTTTGCAGCCGGTGCAGCAAATGACATAACTTTAAGTAATGCCAATAATGATTTTATTGGTGCTGTAGCTGTTACTACGGGTGATGATGTAACTTTAAGAGATGTAAATGCCATAATTTTAGGTGCATCCACTATTTCCGGAAACTTAGCCGTAACCTCTTCCGGTAATATAACCGATAATGGTAGCGCATTATCTGTAACGGGAACGACCACGCTGATCCCGGGAGCGGGAAACAGCATCATCTTGGATACTGCCGGAAACAATTTTACCGGCGCTGTATCAGTAACCAATGGAACAGATGCAACATTTGTAGATACCAATGCTTTGGCTATGGGGACAACGTCTATTACAGGAGTATTAACCCTTACAGCTGGCGGCAACATAACAGATAGTGGAGTAATAACTGCAGGAACCCTTACCACAACCAATGCTACCGGATCTACGATATTGGATCAGAACAATATCATTTCTAACCTTGGTGCAACAATCACCTCCATCGGTGGCAACTTTGAGTTAACCAACACCACACCCCTTGCTTTAACCGATATAACAGCCACAGGCCATGATATAACCATAGACAACACTGGTAATGCTGTGACATTTAATACAGGAAGCAATATAGCCGCGAATAACTTTACAGTAACAGCTTCAGCAATTACTACTTTGAATAATTCAGATTTAAGTGCTGTAGCTACTTCAACAACACTTCAGCCTAATGCAGCAGGAACTGCTATAGGGCTAGCTGGCGGTGCAGGAGCATTCAGTCTTGATGCAAGTGAAATAACAGTTCTTAAGGCATCCGGCGGTTCGGTAGTAATAGGAAGAGTTGCGGGAGCAACAGGCGCGCTTACACTCGGAGCAGATGTAGACCTTGCAGGTAAAACTGCAACTATCTACAGCGGCCGAATTAATGATGCTAGTAATACAATTTCAGCAGACACTCTTACCTTAATTTTAAGTTCTACTGCAGCAGGCGGCAATACAGTAAAGACCAATGTAGCAACACTGGCAGCTGATACTACAGGCGGCACAGCCACAGCAGACAGAGCCTTGATTGTCACCGAAACAGATGGAGTAGCTCTGAGTACCATTACACTTAATGACGGTGCATTAAATGTTACTACCAGCGGTGCAGTTACAACTTCAGGGGTAATTACTACTACCGGCATTACTACCATTGCAGCCGGCGCGGGGAATAATATAACCCTTAACAATGCAGATAATGATTTCAGCACCGTAGCCATAACCACAGGTAACGATGTAACTTTAAGAGATACCAATGCTATAGTCTTAGGAGCATCTACTATTTCCGGAGCATTAGATGTAACATCCTCTGGCTCTATAACAGATAATGGCGGTGCATTAGTTGTAACCGGGACAACTACTCTTGCACCAGGTGCAGGAAGCAGTATTGTTTTAAATACCGCAACAAATGACTTCACCGGTGTTGTATCAATAACTAATGGCATAAATGCAACATTGGTAGATGTCGATGATATAACCCTTGGAGCAATGGCAATTACCGGGACATTGAATATAACAGCTGGCGCTGCAATTGCAGATGATTTGATCCAGGCTACATTAGTAAATGCCTCCAGTTTGATTATGACTGCTGCAACGTCAATAGGTGCTGCAGGTGACGGAGATATTGATACGACGAGTGTTACTTCTTTGACAGTAGATGCCAATGATGATATATACGTTGACGGTGATAGTCAGCTGGCATCATTGACAATCACATTAGATCCTAACGGAGCTGCAACATATGATTTGACAAACTTTACAAACCTTACAGAAAATATTACTACAGATGGGACAAACCTGACAATAGCCCAATTAGACACAAGTACTGCTACGGCAATGTCCTTAACTGCAGATACAGGAAACATCGCAGTCACAAGTTTTGATTCTGTTACTACAGGTACACTTAATTTAACTGCCAGTAGCGGAAATATAGCTGTGGGAGAGATTGGGATAGCTACTGGAAGCGGAGATGTCACCTTAAGTGCATCCGGCACAATCACTGATTCTAATGCTAATGTAAATACCAATATTACTACTACAGGAGCTGTTAGCTTAACAGGTCTTACTGGCATTGGTATAAGCGGTGGAGATGCTGTTGATATTGCAAGCGCCACAGCTTTGACGATTGACACCAATGGTTATTTTAGCGTTATCGGTACTGGCGGGGGATTAACCTTAACCGACCTGACAATAACTCTTGATACGGCTGGTGCTGGAGTATATTCGCTGACCGGTATCAACAACAACACCCTGACGCTGGTCGATGATGTTGGTAATTTAACCCTGACAGCTTTTAATAACATAGGTACAACAAATCTTTCACTCACAAATGATACAGGAAATATTACAGTTGCAAGTTTTGATACAACCGGTGCAGGTACGCTTAGTTTGACTGCCAGTAGCGGAAATATAATTTTGACTAACGCTGCTGATACAATGGTTACCGGGAGCGGTGCCGTATCGGTTACAGCCAGCGGTACGATAAATGATACTGCTGATGCTGCAGGAAATGCAGTCACTACTACAGGAACTCTGACACTGGATTCAAATAGTACTATCGGAGCAAGTGGCAACTATTTGGATGTAGAAGTTGATGGTCTAACTGTTGATAGTCAAGGTATAGCATATATACGTAATAATGTAGCCGCAGATACTACATTATATATTGATACCAATAACACGGATTATCATTATATTCAGCCTACTAATAACATTCTTATTAATAGGGTAGATGCCGGGACTGCTGATGTTTATATAACAGCAACAGCAGGATCTGTATTGGATCATGCTTCAGATTCTACAGTTGATATAATAGGCGATGATCTGACTATAATAATATCTAGTGGTGTTTATGATATTGGTGCCTCAGGTAATGCACTTGATACTCAAGTTACTAATATCTATACTCTGTCTACAGCGAATGGTGACATCTACATTAATGAGACAGATAGCGGTGTTACACAGACTGGCGGAGCAGGAATTTCAGCTGTTGGGTCTGATGTAAATATTACAGTTGCAGGTCCTTATACAGCCAGCACTGCTATTTCTGCAGGTACAACTGGTACTATCACAATAGATGTTAATGATAATGTTGCTGATGATGGAGTCTTTACTACCAATGCTGCTGGTACTCTAACTGCAGGTTCAGGTAGTGGTGGGATTACTATTACAGCAGACGGCGGTGTCACTTTAGGTCTTGCTGCAGTAACAACAGACGGTGCTATCTCAATTGATGCTGATAATGATTCAAATAATATCGGTACATTTACAAGCAATGCTACAGGTACATTAACTGCCGGTACTGGTGGAAATATTACCATTACTGCTGCTGATGTTTCAATTGACGGTGCCATAACAGGTACTGGAACAGTAACTCTTCAGCCTAAAACTGCGGGCAGGACTATAGGAATAGGCGGTGGTGCGGGTTCTTTTGCTCTCTCCGATGCTGAAATCTTAGAACTAACCGATGGATTCAGTTCTATTGTAATCGGTCGTGCTGATACAAATGCAGATATAACTGTAGGCGCTATTGCGTTTACTGATTCGGTAACTATTCAAGCTCCAAGCGGTGGGTCAATCACGCAGACCGGAGTACTTACTGCGCCGAGCCTGACTCTTGATGCTGCTACTGCGATAGCTTTCACTCAGGCTAATGATGTAGATACACTTTCCATAACAACAACCAATGATATTATTCAATTTACTGATGCAGATGGTGTAGATATAAGCACTTTAAATTCTGGTTCTGCTGCATCGACTATTACTGCAGGTGATGCTGTTACAGATTCAGGTAGTATTACTGCTGCTACATTGACTGTTAAGACGCTTAAAGACGGTGGAGCTGCTATTGAGTTGGATGAAGCAGGCAATGACGTCAATAATCTAACTCTTCAGGCGCGTAATACATTAGATAATGCTTATGCAGCAGGGGCTATTACATTTGTCGATACGGACGGTATCAATATTACAACTGTTGGTACTACCAGTACTGTAACTATTACTGCAGGCGATGTTGTTTCTGATATGGGTACAGGAACAATATTAGGCTCTACCTTAACGGTTAAGACTACAAATAATGCCGGTTCTGCGATTAATTTGAGTTCAGCAACTAATGACGTAGACACTGTGGATTTGAGAGCACGTAATGCAGCAGATGGTGATTATGCAGCAGGAGCTGTAACATTTAGAGATTTAGATGGATTTGCAATCTCAAATATCGGTACTGCTTCTACGGTAACACTCACTGCAGGCGGCGCAATAACAGGTTCTGCCGATGATAATACTACCGATGTATTAGGTTCCGGTTTGACCGTTGCTGCTGCTACAGGATTTGGTGCATCAGGTAGCGCTATAGACTTAGACACTACTACATCTGATATTACAGCAAGCGGAGATGTATATTTTGATGTTGTAGGTTCAGGTGGCCATGGTGCAACAGTTGATGTGACTTCTGGAAACATAGTGATAGATGGCCGTAATACCGCTAATGGTGCTGGTTATGAGGTAATTACCTTAACAGACGTTGATACAGATGCAGGTTACATTACAGTCGATAACTACGGAAATAATATCGTTGCCACATTAGTTGATGCAGCTGGTGCTACTAATGATGTAACTATGACAACTTACAGCTCAGGAGATGTTCAGGTTGATTCTGTAACAGCAACAGATCAAATTATTATTGTTGCTGTTGATGCGATAAGTGAATCCGGCGCAGATGGCGGTGCAGATTTAACTGCGGCTGATTTATTATTAACCGCTGCTGATGGTATAGGTAGTGGAGCAGCGATTGAGACTGCTGCAACAAATCTTTCAGCTCGTAATACTACAACGAATAATATTGAGATTACAAATACAGGCGATTTAACGCTTGACGATCTTTTAACAGGTAGTGAATCGGTTGATAACGATGCCGGAGATGTCATCATTTCTGCAGCTTCTGCTTTAGATATAACCGACCCTGTTACAGGTGTAAATGTATATCTTGCTGCTACTGAGGCGGTAAATATAGCAGCAAATATCACATCAACCAACGGAAATATAGGTATTCGTGCTGATTCTAATGGTGGCGGCACAGATACCGATGATTTAACTTATACTTCAGGTACTATATCAGCAACCGGTGGATATGTTCTTTTAATGGGTGATGATGTTACGTTAGATGTTGCGGATGATGGTATTCAGACAGGTGGAATTACTGCAACAGGTGCATCGTCAGTCACTCCTCCTAACGATAATTTTGGCATCGCAATTCTTGCTCAGGATAATGTTGTCGTAAATACTACTCTTACAACAACAAATTCAAGCGGTAGTGTGATTATAGGTGCCGATGGTGATTTCCGGGATCTTGCAGGCTTACCCGACGCTATACTACAAACTGATGGAGTAGCGCCGAGCGGTACAGGAAATGTTACGTTTAATAGCGATGCTGATACTGGTACTGACACTTTAGGAGCAGCTGTTACTGCAGAAGACGGAATTTCTATTACAGGTATTAATATCACTGTTGATCAGGTCGGCGTAGCTTTTGATGCTGATGGAAGTATAGCACGTGCTGGTACTGCTGTTGGTACACCTGTTCTTCATGCTGCTGCCGGATTTGCTGCGCTTGCTGCAGAGAATATTGATACTAATCCTACAACTGGAACCACTACTATTAATACTGTTGGAGGTTCTTCCGATGTCATTATAACTGCTGACTATGATTTTGGTGCTATTACTGCTCCTGGTGATACACAAGATATGGCAATTCCAATAATAGCAGCTAGTACTGCTGGAACTTTTGATATCGATAATACAACAATAACCTCTGGCGATGGTATTACTCTTTCTGCGCCAGGTGCGATGACATTAAATACTCTCTCAGCTCCAGGAGATATTTCTGCTACATCTACTGCTTCATCTGTTTCGGTTATTGCTAGCTCTATAGTTACTGCTGGAACTGACGGAACAGGTAGCCTTACTTTAACTGCAGATACTCTTATAGATATTGGAGCTGCTGCTGCGATAACTACTGGGACAGATGTAAACTTTAATGCAAATACCGCAGGGGATAACGTTGCGAGAACTATTACAGTAGGAGATTCGGCCACAATAGCTGCAGGTATAGACAATAACTGGAGCGCCAGTGATGCTATTACTGTAGATGGTGAAATATCACAAGGCGGTTTGCTTAATATTGCTACAGGTGAGGCCGGAGATGATAATAACGAAGGTTCCTTTATATTAAGCGATGATGGTGTTATCACCACTAACGGAAGCTTGATTATCGGTGCAGCTTCAGTTTTAGATAACATCCAGATAATAAATGCAGATCATGATGACGCAACTGCTGATTCGTTGACGATTGCCGGTGTAATTAATGCTGCTGGTGATGTTACGGCTGATTTTGAAACCGATACCGTAGAAGGTGATATTAACTTCACTGGTTCAATTCTTGCTGATGATGATGTTACATTGGTTACTTACGATACAGGTCTTACATATGACATAGAAGGTAGCGGTACGATTGTTGCTGATGCAATTACTCTTACCACTGCTGATATAGGTGCCAGTATCACAGTAAATGATTTAACTGCTCGGGAATGGATTTTGGTAACTGCTGGTGAAAACATTACTACTGGAAATCTTTCAGCACAGTCAGAGACCGGTGGTTATGCTATTAAATTAAACAATACAGGCAGTGATGCTACAATTACTGTTAATGGAACAACCACTGCCAACGCGATTGCAGACTTAGATGTTTATCTTGATCCAGCTACCGTTACTATTAACGGTAATGTTGATATTACTGGAAATTATGATGCCTGGGCAACAGGTGATATAAATGTAAACGCTGATATCTACACAAGTGGCGGACGCATAGTATTATTAGCAGATGATGATGGTTCTGCAGTTCCAGTTGGAGGTGTTCATGATGGAACTGGTGATTTGACTATGGGTGTCGGTACATCATTAAGAGCAGTTGATACCACCAATGGAGATATTACTCTCCAAGGTGAGGCTGTCACGCTTTATGATGTCACAGCTGGGGATGATCTGACCATTGAATCTGATGCTGATGGTGCAGGTGGCGCAGGCGATGTTACGCTTAATGGTATAATCCGCGGTAACCCTGTTGCTATAGATGCAAATACAGGTGCTGTATATGTAAATGCTGACCCTAATAATATAGCAGGAGCATTTACTATTAGCGCAGCTTCTGAAACTGTATTTTTAAATGCGGACCTTAAGACCGCCGGTCTTCTAACTATTACTCCTGCGGTTACTATTAGGACTGATAGTACTCTTAGCGGCGACCTTAATGGTACTGGCGGTGGAGTTACAATCAGCGGTGCTGTAAACAGCGATAATGCGGTAGATAACCATTTAATTATCTCAACCGGCAATGGCGCGGTTAGCCTGCAGGCAGTTGGAACAGGTACAAGCCTTAACAAACTAACAGTTACAACTACTGGTGAAACTGCAATACATGGTGATATTACAACTTCTAGCGGTGGTATTGATTTATCTACTGCATCTGATGTAGATATAGATGGAGTACGCACACTTACAACTACCAGTGGAGATATTTCATTAATGGGTGGTGCAGTGGATGCTGAGACTGATACAGATGATACATTAACTGTAACCACTTCAGCAGGTGGCGATGTATACATAGATAATGTAGGTACTGGAAGTAATCTTGGCGGAGTAACTGTTAACCTTAACGGTGGCGGTGCTCTTACGCTTTATGGCACTATTGAAACAGGTGCGGCCACAGGTATAGTCTTTACAAGCGCACCCACAGTAGTATTAGCAGATAATGTATCGTTGGATAGTAATGGAGCTGTTGATGGTCCGATTGCACTGGATGGCGGGACAATAAGCGGCGCAGGCCGTACCCTGACCCTTGATTCCGGTACTGCAGATATCAGCCTGGGTACACCTACAGGAACTGCTACTCTGGGAACATTGACAACAACCTTAGCAGATGAGTTAAATCTTGAAGGAACATTAACAGTTAGCGGTGACCTTACATTTGCTAATGTTGCTACTAACGTAGAACTCACCGGTAGTGGTGATACAGTGACGATTAATGTTGCCTCAGATTCTACCTTTACTACTGGTGGAACTGCCATTACTGATTTGGTAGCCAGTCAGAGTAATTTAATAATTAATGCTAATACAGGAACTACTGCACTTGATGCAGTTGGTACTGAGGCGCAAGAATTAGCTTCTTTAACCATCTCAGGTACCGGTGCAACTACGCTTAACGGTAGCATCTATGCTGATGCAGTAACCATGAGCGGTATAACCGGCGGTGTTACTGTTGATGAAGATATAACTATTGACATAAATAATGCAGCAGGTGATTTAACCTTTGATAATACCCCATTGACATTAGCAGCTGGTGATAATTTAACCATTACTGGTGCAGCAAATTCTGATACAACACTCTACACTGTAGCTGATACTGGAAGCGACAGTACCTTAGATATTAACTCAGCAGGCACCTTGACATTAAAAGGCGATGTTGGTACCTCAGCCGTAGAATTAGGTACCTTAGCAGTGGATGGTCAGACCGGCTCAACCTATGTAAGCGGCGGCGTAACCATATATACAGAAGATGCTGCTGTAAGCTTTGCTAATTCAGCTATTGAAGGTACTACTGCTGGTGTAGATTCACTTACCATAGACGCAGAAGCTCAGGCAATTACTCTTTCTACAGTAGGTGCAAATACCCGCTTAGATGCCTTAACCTTAACTACAACCAATGCAGGTGCTGCGGCCATAACTTTAAATGGAAACATAACTGCAGATGCGGTTAATGTAACTGATGGAAATATTACCTTA
Organism: Candidatus Kaelpia imicola; assembly: GCA_030765505.1. Taxonomy (NCBI): domain Bacteria; kingdom Pseudomonadati; phylum Candidatus Omnitrophota; genus Candidatus Kaelpia; species Candidatus Kaelpia imicola. Next base: position 70,622 of record JAVCCL010000018.1, read on the forward strand.
GGCGCTAGCTTAATCATAGATGGTGATGATGCTGCAGGTGATATAAGTCTGAATCAGACAATCGCCGGCGCAGCGCTTAACTTAACTGTAAATGCTAGTGCAGGTGATGAAGTAACTTTAGGCGCACTTACTACATCAGGTATCTTAACACTTAACACAGCTGGTTCTGTAACCCTTGCCGGTGTCCAAGACCTCGGTACCTTAACTACAACAGAAGTAGGTGGGGACTTAAATATTTCAGCCAATTTAACAACAGATAATGCAATAGATTTAACTAATGTAAACAGAGTGGATATTACAGCTGGTGCAGCAACAGTAGCTATAGAAGTACAGACTAATGCCCAGGCATTTGATACTGGCGGTACGCCAATAGTCGATACTGGTAGTGATTCTGCTTTAACCATTACTACTAATGCTGGTGCTATCAGTTTAGATAACGTAGGCCAAGGTGGCGATGTGCTTACAGGTTTGACATTAGATAGTTCAGCCCAGACAACTTTAAGCGGTAATATTGCAACAACTACTACTGGTATCGATCTTAGTTCAGCAGCTAATGTTGACTTGGCATCTAACGTAACTCTTTCAAGTACAACTGGAGCAATACTGGTAAACGGTACAGCAGTAGATGGTGCTTTCAACTTGGATATTGAATCAACTAGCGGTGCTGTAACATTAGGTGCTCTTGGTGCAAATGTCAACATGCAGGATATTTCAGTTGATACAACCAGTACAACTACACTTAGCGGTAATATTACAGCAACTGGTGATGTGGACTTATCAGCAGCGTCCGGCGGTATCACAATCAGTGCGCCGCGTACGATTACAAGTAGTGGTGGGAATATTAACTTAGGAAGCACAGTTGCCCGTACTGCTGCAACTGATGATTTAACTTTAACGTCAACCCTAGGTTCTGTAACAGTTACTGCAATAGGTGCAGCAGCGAATCGTTTGGATACGGTAACAATTGCAAGCGCAACAGGTACGACACTTAATGGAAGTATATATACAGATGGTTATGATGGTGCTACAAGTGGTGATGTAAGTATTACCGGAGGAAGCATTGTAGTAGGATCAAGTTTAACGATAGATACAGACCTTGCTACCTCAGCAGACAACGATATAGCAGGTTCTATTACATTGGGAAATATTGATGGTGGTTCAGCTGGCTTAACTCTTACTTTAGATGCCAGTAGTGCTGATGCACTTACCGTGGATGTTATTAATGGTGGCGCTGTAACAATCGGAACAGTCGGTTCAAGCCAATCTATTTCACTTACTCCCTCAACTCAGGCACAGGGTGTCGGTACATCCGGAGTATTGACTTTAAACGGTAATATAACCTCACCAACATTGGATGTATCAGGCATATATGGTCAGGTTACATTGGGAGACGATGTTTCAATTCTAACAACTGCTACTGCAGTTAACTTTGGTAATGCCAGCGGTATTGATGGAACATCTGCAGGACAACAAGGTATATCTATTGCAACAGGAATAGGCCCAGTTACACTTCCTAGGATTGGAAGTACAGTAGATCCAGAATATATAACGGTAGCTAATATAACAGGTGCAATAACATTAGGTGCTAACATTGATGCTACGCAAGATATTACTTTAGGTACAGGAGACATAACTTTAACAGCAGATGTGAATATAACTAGTCTTTATGGAGATGTTGTCTTAACTGGAGATATAGATGGTAATGGTAATGCTCCTACTATATCTGGTGTCTCTATTTCAGCTCAGAATATAGATACAACCGGTGATAGTGATGAAGCTGGAGGTAATGTATCATTAACATCAACCGGCGGGGATATTAATTATGTTGGAACCATTACAACAACCGGTGGTACAGATGTAGATAATTCAGGCGGTAATGCTGCTGGAACCGTAACAATAGCTTCCGGTGCAGATTTTGTTGGCGGTGCTATTATAACAACAGGTGGCGCTGCAGGTGGCGGAGACACTGTTGGTGGTGCTGCCGGAGCTATATCAATTATAGCAGATACAGCTACTCTTTCCGGTAACTTAACAGCAACCGGTGGTAATGAAGCTGGTGCTGGAGCTGGTGGAGCTGGTGCCAATATAACATTAGAAACAGATCTTGTGCTTGCTGAAAGTGCTACTCTTACATTTAATACTCAAGGTAGAGATGCTGCAGGTGCTGGTGCTACTGGAGCTGATGGTGACTTCTCAATTACCGGTACAATTGATGGAACAGGAGACGTTGATGAGACTCTGACTGTCTCAACAAGAAGTGGAGCTATTACTCTTGGTGGTGCAGTTGGTTCATCAGTTGCCCTTGCAACACTTGATTTAAATACAACAGGTACAGCTAGTCTTGGCGGAAGCATTACAGCAACCAATATTAATTTAGATGGCTTAACAGGAGGCATAACCTTAACAGATGATGCGACTTATCGTTCCACAAATACTGCTATTAATTTAAGCGGCGGAACTATAACAGGAGATTATGATTTAGTAATTATTGCAGGAACTGGTAATGATGCAGATGTTACTTTAGCTGCTGTTGATGTAAATAGTTTAGATATTTCAGCTGTTGGAAATGGTACAACTACACTTAACGGTGCTATTACAACAGATGAAGGTGCTGATTTATCATCTGCAACCGATGTTAATATTGCAGCAGATATAACTTTTACAAATACAGAGAGTGGAACTGTTGATTTAAGTGGTGGTGCAGTAGATGGAGCGTTTGATATTAGTATAGTAGCTAATGCAACAGATGTAGCTTTAGGGGCTATGGGTCAGGGTACGCCTTTAGGCACAGCTGCTGGAGCCGATACTGCTTTAACAGTATCTAGCACAGGCACAACAACGCTTTCCGGTAATATCACAACCATAGATACAACAGGCGTTAGCTTTACAAGTGCTACAAACGTTGTGTTAGGATCTGATGTTGTAATAGATACTGGTGCAAATGCTGGTAATGTGAGTTTCTCTAATGCTGCAGCAAACTCATTGAGTGGTGGTTTTGATTTAAGTATAGATGCCGGAACAGGCAATGTAACATTTGATAATATTACACAGCTTACAAGTTTAACCGTTGATAATGGTGCTAGTGGAGTTGGTGCAAGCGCTGTTACGTTTAACGGAGCTGTCGATATGCCAGGTACAGTGACTGTTTATGCTGGCGCAGGTGGTAGTAATATAACTCTTGGTTCAGCTGATTCTATTGCAGCAGGAACGATACTGCTTAATACAGTTTTAGCCAATGCCGATGGAGATATAGTAATAGATGGAAATATATCAACAACAGGGAATAATACAATTACTTTAACATCTGATAATGATATCAATATTGGACAGGCTAATGCAGCCTCTATTACAGGTGTTAATGGCGAGGTAGATTTAACTACTGAAAATGTAATACTCTTAGGTTCCGCAGGTAATGTTGGAACAATTGTTACAACTGGGACTGGAGTAATTGATATAAATAATGGCGGTGCCTTAACCATGGGCACATCCGAAGATACCAAGATTTCTGGTGGTGGCGGAGTTAATATATCAGGAGCATCAAGTATAGCTAATGAAGTAGTAGGTACTAACAGTGATGTTGTGTTTGTTGGTGCAGTTACTCTGGTAGCTAATACAATTGTTGGTAGCGCAAATGAAAGTGTAAGTTTCAATTCTACAGTTGATGGTGGCTATACATTAACTACTAATGCAAATAATGGAACAGCAACATATGGTGGCGCAGTTGGTACTGGAACTTCTCTTACAGGATTAACCACAACAGCAGGAATAATTTCAGCCGGAGCAATAACAACAACTGGTGCAGCAAATACAG